>JBJHCD010000041.1:1125-14618 GCA_050485845.1 Pirellulaceae bacterium
CCATGGCCC
The DNA here is from genome assembly GCA_050485845.1 of Pirellulaceae bacterium. Classification (GTDB taxonomy): domain Bacteria; phylum Planctomycetota; class Planctomycetia; order Pirellulales; family Pirellulaceae; genus JBJHCD01. The sequence continues at coordinate 1,135 of JBJHCD010000041.1, forward strand.
TGCTGGCGTTGCTGCCTCTGTTGAACACAGGTTGTGGCGGAAGTTCCCTGGCGGATTTTCGTAGCAATGAGTCCTACTTGATGACTCAGGAGTTCCAGCGGGGCGAGGAATTCGAGCGGACGTACCGCCGCGAGGTGCAAGAGAATGTCAAGAACATCCTCACGGCCCTCTTCGGCACGCCGGATGACCCTCGGATGCCGAACCTGGACGAACTGGACGTGACCTCCGTGGCGGACGTTTCCAAGCTGCAAATGGCTGCCGGCCCCGTCAGCAGTGACCGGTTTGGTCGTCCACAGGGGTTGTATCGCGAGCATTGTGCTCACTGTCATGGGATCTCGGGAGATGGTCGCGGTCCGACCGCCGCCTTTCTCAATCCCTATCCCCGCGACTACCGCCGAGGGCTGTATAAGTTCAAGTCGACTCCCGGCACCGAGCCGCCGACTCATGACGACCTGATGCGGATTTTGCAGGAGGGGATTCCGGGGACGTCGATGCCCTCGTTCCGCTTGCTGCCGAATGACGAGCTGGAAGCGTTGGTCCATTACGTTCGCTACTTGAGCGTTCGCGGCCAGGTTGAGCGGTCATTGATTGAAGAATTCATGGAGCTGAATCCCGATGATCGGGAATTGCTGGTGGACGTCTCGCAGCCCGAGGAAGAGGTGTCCGAGCAGATGGAGTTTGTCAAGCTACTGGTCAGTGACGTGGTGGTGCGGTGGGCAGGAGCCGATCAAACGGCAACTCCCGTTCCCGCTCCCCCGGAAGACTTTGGCTCTCCCGCTTCGATCATTCGGGGCCGGGACCTGTTCTTCGGAGCCACGGCGAACTGCGTAAAGTGCCATGGGGAGACGTCGCTGGGGGATGGAGTTCTGGACGATTACGATGAGTGGACGAAGGAACTGGGTCCGACCGATCCCGAGCGGATGCAGGCGATGCGGAAACGGAAGGCCATTCTGGAGCCTCGTCCCGTTCGCCCCCGCAACTTGCGTCTGAACGTCTTTCGGGGAGGTCGTCGTCCCGTGGATCTCTACTGGCGTATTCACAATGGAATCGCCGGATCTCCCATGCCGGCCGCCGCCATGAAACCCGACGCCTCGGACCCGGATGACCCTCGTCTCACCACGGACGATCTTTGGGATATTATCGCCTATGTCCGGCACATGCCGTTCGAGAGCATTAGTGAGCCGCCGACGCAGCAGCCCGTCTTTCAGCGTGACCGGCAGTAAGGGAGCAATGGATCGTGAATCGGTTATTTGACCGTTTGTGGAGTATTTTCTTTTTGCTGGTCCCGATACTCGGGGTGGCGGTCTTTGTCTGGGCCATGGCCGACGCTTGGCCGATGCGCGGCCACTGGCTGCCGGAGAACGTGAATGAACATGGGGCCGTCATCGACAGCCTCTTTATGTTCATCCTTGTGTTGACCGGCGTCATTTTCATCGGAACCGGCATCGTCCTCTTTTGGTTTCTCTGGAAATACGCGGCCTCCAGCAACCCGGAGCCGGTCAAGTACTCCCACGGCAGCCATGCCCTGGAAGTGGTCTGGTCGATTCTGCCGGCGGCGACCTTGCTGTTCATCGCGATCTACCAGATGAATGCCTGGGCTGACGCCAAGATGCGCCGTCCGACGATCATGGAGGGGGGGCAGGAAGTTCCCAAGCCTCCCCTCGTGGAGATCACGGGACGGCAATTTGAGTGGCGGATGCGGTACGCCGGCGAGGATGGAATCATCGGCACGCCGGACGATGTCTTCACGGTGAATGAGCTGCGACTTCCCGCCTTCGAGGACGTGGTGGTCACGATCAAGACGGAAGATGTCTTGCACAGTTTTTTCCTGCCGAACCTGCGGATCAAGCAGGACCTTGTCCCCGGCATGAAGCAATTCGTCTGGTTTCGTCCCACCCGCACCGGCACGTACGACATCGTGTGTGCCGAACTGTGTGGATGGGGACATTACAAAATGCGTGGCGAGCTTGTTCTGCAGACGCGTGAAGACTTCGACGCCTGGCTGAAGGAAACCTACGAGGCGCAGGAGCAGTCGACGTTCGAGCCGGCCGAGCCGGAGGAAGATTATTGACCATGAGCAGCATCACCGCCGACTCACACTCCGGTTCCCATGAACACGCCGACGGAAGTTCCATTGGCGACTTTCTGGCGACCTACGTATTCTCGCGGGACCACAAGATCATCGGCCTGCAGTTTCTCTTCTCAACCCTCCTCTGGTTTCTTGTCGGAGGGCTCCTGGCCTTGGGAATTCGCTGGCAGCTGGCCTACCCCTGGTCGGAAATGCCGGTGATCGGGCCCTGGCTGTTCGCCGAAGAGGCAGGTCAGATCTCGCCCGAATTCTACACGACACTTTTCACGATGCACGCCACCGTGATGATCTTTTTCGTGATCATTCCGATCCTCGCCGGGGCATTCGGGAATTACCTGATCCCGCTGATGATCGGCGCGGACGACATGGCATTTCCGACGTTGAACATGCTGAGCTACTGGTTCATGTGGCCGGCCTTTATCTTGATCGGAGCCAGTTTCATCGAACCTCCGTATGGAGCCGGCGCGGGCTGGACTTCCTATCCGACGCTCTCCAGTAATCCGGCGGCCGCACCCGGCAGCGGCAATGCGCAGACTCTCTGGCTGCTGGGAATCACCTGTGTCGGCATCTCCTCGATGATGGGGTCGGTCAACTACCTGACGACCATCATTCAGATGCGGGCTCCCGGAATGACCATGTTCCGGCTCCCCTTGACGATCTGGGCGATGTTCATCACGGCCATCCTCCAGGCGTTCGCGCTCCCGGTCTTGACCGCCGCCGGCTTCATGCAGCTGACCGATCGAACGCTCGGGACCGGTTTTTTCACTCCCGAACATTGGGTAATCAACAACGCCGATCCGACCAGCGGAGGTGGACAAACTCTCCTCTGGCAACACCTCTTCTGGTTCTACTCGCATCCGGCGGTTTACATCATGATCCTTCCCGCGATGGGAATGGTCTCGGACATCATCAGCACGTTCGCTCGGAAACCGATTTTCGGTTACCGCCCCATGGTGTACTCGATCTCCGGAATCGCCGGCCTCGGCTTCATCGTCTGGGGCCACCACATGTTCGTCTCGGGAATGAACCCGGTCCTGGGCATGACGTTCATGGTCTCCACCATGATGATCGCCCTGCCGAGTGCCGTGAAGGTATTCAATTGGCTCGGCACCATCTGGGGAGGGCAGATCCAATTCACCACCCCGATGCTGTTTGCTCTCTCGTTCGTCTCCATGTTCATCATCGGCGGGCTTTCGGGGATCTTCATGGCGGCCACTCCGGTCGATATCTTCATCCACGACACTTACTTCATCGTGGCCCACTTCCATTACGTTCTGTTCGGCGGCACGGCGATGGCCGTGTTGGGGGGAATTTACTTCTGGTTCCCCAAGATGTTCGGCCGGATGATGAACGAATTCTGGGGCAAGGTTCACTTCTTCCTGACCTTCGTCTTCCTGAATGGAACGTTTTACACCATGCACATTCTCGGGGCCGTCGGGTTTCCTCGCCGCTTGGCGGATCCCTATCCCTACAAGACTTTCGAACACCTGCGGGAAATGAACGTCTTCATGACTTGGTGTGCCGTGCTCCTGGTCGCATGCCAAGTGATTTTCGCCATCAACTTCATCGGCAGTATTTTCTGGGGCCGTCGAGTCGGACGGAATCCTTGGCGAGCCAACTCGCTGGAGTGGATGGCCCCCAGTCCGCCGGGACATGGAAACTTCGATTTCCAGCCGGTGGTCTATCGGGGCCCTTACGAATACAGTTCGCCGGAAGTGGACACCGACTACTACCCGCAAACGCAACCCCCACCCAAGGATCGTCCTCCTGCCGCGGATTCCCACGGTCACTAACCGTTGGCCACGCGAATTCACAGGGTCCCTGATTTTTCCAGATTACGATAATTTCCCGAGTCATTTCGTGCCGCATCCCGTTGAACCAACCCGATACTCCCCTTGGCCGCACCGCGTGGCGATGTTGCTGGCGGTGGTCACTTTTCCCCTGATCTGGGTCGGCGGGCTGGTGACGACGTACGACGCGGGAATGGCGGTTGTCGATTGGCCCAGCACCTTCGGTTACAACTTGTTTCTCTATCCCTGGACGACTTGGATTTACGGACCCTGGAATCTCTTTATTGAGCATGGACACCGGCTGCTGGGAGCCCTGGCCGGCATGATCAGCATCTTGCTGGTCGCGGTCACTTGGCGTTTGGACTCCCGCCCCTGGCTGCGTTGGATGAGCGTCGGAGCCTTGATCCTGGTTTCAGCTCAGGGAATCCTTGGAGGGGCTCGAGTTCTCTTGGACGAGCGGACTTTGGCGATGATACACGGTTGTGTCGGTCCGGCTTTCTTTGCCTATGTGGCCGGTCTGATAGTGGTCTCATCGCGGTGGTGGGTCGAGACAAATCCCGTGGAGCATTCGCAGGGGATGCCTCTCCGGCGACTCTCCCTGATTCTCATCGGTCTGGCCTATTTCCAGTTGGTTGTGGGGGCCCAGATCCGTCATGCCCCGCCGAGTGGATCGCCGGACGCGTTTCGGGTGGCAGTGATCTTTCATGTGGCAGTTGCCTTTGTCCTGCTGGCGCATGCCCTGGTCGCCGTGGTCAAGGGCTGGTCCCGCGGCATGGCGGGCCCGATCCGCTGGCCGCTGACGATATTGTCCCTGCTGATCGCAGCTCAAATCATTCTTGGCGGTAGCGTCTGGCTGCTAAAATTCGGCTGGCCGTTTGGGCTCAGTGAGACTTGGCAGATCGCTGGCACCACCATCGTCGCCCGCAGCTTTCTCCAATCCATGGTCACCACGTCCCACGTGGCGATGGGTTCCCTGATTCTCGCCCTGAGCGTCCTGGTCGCTGTCCGCTCCCAGCGCTGTTTTCGAGCGAGAGGGGCCGCCATGGCGCCAGGACTGCTGATGTGGGGGGTGGCGCCATGAGCATGACTTCGACCACGACTTCACTTCCGGTGGCTCCTCCCTGCGGTGTCTTGTCTCGCTATTGGGCTCGAGCCGCCGATTATCTGGAATTGACCAAGCCGCGAATCGCGGTCCTGGTGTTGGTGACCCTGGCGATGAGTTCGTATATTGCCAGTTGGGGCCGGCCGGACTGGTCCCTGGTACTGCATACGCTTTTTGGAACGGCCTTGATTGCGGCCAGTTCGAGCGCCGCGAACCAGTGGCTCGAGCGATTCAGCGATTCTCGGATGCGCCGGACGGCCGATCGGCCTCTCCCGGCGGGACGCCTGGGAGGAACGCAGGTTCTCACTTTCACGGCCGTGACGCTGATCGTCGGTGCGGTTTATCTGGCCACGGTTGTGAATACCCTGGTCGCCTTCTGGGGTCTCTTGACCTGGATGCTCTATGTCTGCGTTTATACTCCCCTGAAGCAGTATTCTCCCTGGAATACCGGGGTAGGGGCGGTGGCAGGCGCGTTGCCGATCCTGATGGGCTGGTCGGCCGTGGGGGCTCCCTTGACTTGGCGAGCTTTCGCGCTGTTTGGCCTGCTGTTCCTCTGGCAGTTCCCCCACTTCATGGCGATCGCCTGGATTTACCGGGAGCAGTATCGTCGAGCTGGTTTGAGGATGTTGACCGTGGTCGATCCGACCGGTCGGGCAGCCGGTGTTCAGGCGGTCCTTGCCTCACTGGCCATGATCCCCATCAGCTTCGCGCCGGCACTCCTGCAACGTGACCTCACGGGCCTCCTGTATCTTTCGGGCGCCCTGGCCCTGGGATTCGGACTGGTCCTCTGTTCGCTACTGTTCCTCGTTACCCGCGAGGAACGGACGGCTCGGATACTTCTTCGAGCCACCCTATTGTATTTGCCCGCCATCCTGGCGCTGATGATGTTGACCCTTTGAGCAAGTCGGTTGCAAATCATGTCTGACACAGGCAGTGCTCCACATGACGTTGGTTCCCACTCCCCAGATTCCTCGCATGGAGAAGGGGGAGGCGCGGAACATGGCCATGGCCATATCCACTTGCAGTATCAGCCCGGTCTGCCGCTTCCCAATGGAAAGCTCTGCCTGTGGCTGTTCCTCTCCACGGAAATCATGTTCTTCGCCGGGCTGATCGGTACCTACATCGTTCTCCGATTCGGTGCTCCCTCGGGAACTTGGCCCGGCCCTCATGACGTGCACGTCGAGGAATGGCTGGGCGCCTTGAATACGTTCGTGCTCCTGTTTTCCAGCTTCACGATCGTGATGGCGCTCGAGTATGCTCGAGCCAACCAGCCGGTGCTGGCGAAGGGTTTCCTGCTAGCCACCTTCTTGCTGGGAAGTTTCTTCTTGGCCGTGAAGGCTTACGAGTACAATTCGAAGTTCCAGCATGGGATCTATCCGTCCCATCCCCACAGCTTGATCTACGAACGAGCCGACGTGTATTACGTCGGCGCGGTTCGGCAGAAGCTAAATGATCTTCGCAGTCCGCTGGAACAGCGGCGGGCCATCGAAGGGGACGACTTCCCGGCGGAAGACGCCGAGCGATTGGCGTTCATTTCCCAGCTCCAGGATCACATGGTCCGCTGGACGGAACGGAAGGTCACCTTCACGGATGACCCGATGGAAGCCAATGACACCATGCTGCTCATGGCACACATGATCTATCCGCTCCATCGTTACGATGAGCAGGCCGAGTTCGCTCGTAACAAGGAGTTGCGAGCCATTCGGGAGGAATTGGAACAATTGGCTGCTCGCCGCGAAGCTTCTTTGGACGACACATACCAAGTCGCCCTGCTCCAGGACGACGTGCAGCCCGTCGAGGATCCGCTGGCCGATGACGACTTCGTGGAACTGGACGACGAGACTCGGCTCAATGGACGTCTGGAACTACTGGAAAAGTCCGAGGAATGGAAGAAGGGGTTGAACGAGGACGCCTCCTGGTTGCATCTTCCCATGTACATTCCCAGTGGAAACATGTGGGCCAGCACTTACTTTTTGATGACCGGCTTTCACGCCATCCACGTGTTGGTCGGGTTGATCATCTTTGCCTTGGCGCTCCCACTGCATCTCGATGGGGCTCGAGCCAACTTCCTGGAAAACACGGGGCTGTACTGGCACTTTGTCGACTTGGTCTGGATCTTCCTGTTTCCGCTTCTGTATCTGTTCTAAGTCCTTCGCTCGCTGGACTTCCTTCCATCCAATTCACGGTCGCTGAAGGCCGAAGGCAATTCGAAAGGGCAAACATGTCGGAACACGGACACTCCTCCAGCAGCCAGGGTGGTTACGCGGACGACCACCATGGCAGCAACCTCCAGACCTTCCGGATGGTCTTCGTCGGGCTGCTGATCGCCACGGTGGTTTCGGTTGCCACGGCGCAGTGGCTGCCGGCACCTCCCCATGTCGTCTGGGCGATCATGATGGCGGTCTCCTGTGTCAAGGCGATGCTGGTGATCACGTTTTTCATGCACCTTCTATGGGAGGCAAGCTGGAAGTACGTGCTGACCATCCCGGCCACGTTCATGAGCGTCCTGCTGGTGCTGCTGCTGATTCCGGACATTGGCAAACGAACCAAGATGTATTCGGAAGAGCGTTGGCGACATGCCTCGCATCCCGTGACGCAGACGCATGGGGACCGGCATTCCGATCACGAGGGAGCCCCAATGGATGGAGAGGAACAACCGGACACCGAGGGGCGGAATTAACCTGTCTCCCTCGCCATGACAGTCGCCGACGTCTCTCCCTCGCAATCGGGTCCGGCCGCCATCGAGATCTCCGGCCTCAGCCACCAATACGGCAAGCGGCGAGCGCTGCATGACGTGAGCCTGACCATCCAACGAGGCGAAACTTTTGCGTTCCTCGGCCCGAATGGCGGGGGAAAAAGCACGCTGTTTCGCCTCCTCTCGACCCTGGTCCCTCTTCAATCTGGACAGGTCCGCGTGCTGGGGCATGACCTGAGCGGCCCCTTGGAGGCCGTGCGGCGGGAATTGGGGGTGGTCTTTCAGGCTCCCAGCCTCGATCGCAAATTGACCGTCCAGGAAAACATCGACCATCAGGCCGCCCTGTATGGACTGTCGCGCCGCGCCGCCGGTCAACGAGCCGCCAGCCTCCTGGAACAACTCGGCCTCGCCGACCGAAAGAATGAATACACCGAAACACTTTCGGGAGGCCTGCGACGCCGAGTCGAGTTGGCCAAGGGGATGATTCATCAACCACGACTGTTGTTGATGGACGAGCCGACCACGGGACTCGATCCCGGCGCTCGAAGTGAATTGTGGCGAGCCCTTCGCCACCTGCAAGCCACCGAGGACGTTACGATTGTCTTCACCACGCACCTGCTGGACGAAGCGGACCGCGCGGACCGAATCGCCATTCTCGATGAGGGAACCCTGGTTGGGCTCGACTCCCCCGCCGCGCTTCGTTCGAGTGTCGGGGGAGACTCGATTACCATCCAGACCGACCTGCCGGATCAATTGGCCGAGCAAGTTCGGGGGCGATTTGAGGTCCCGGTCCAAGTGCTGGGCGACTCGATTCGCCTCGAACAGGCGGACGGATATCGGTGGATCGGCCGGCTGATGGAAGCGTTTCCCGAGCAGATTCGCTCCGTGACACTCGGGAAACCGACGCTCGAAGACGTATTTATTGCTCGGACGGGCCACCGCTTCTGGAGCGAGCGGCCCCGGCCGGAGAGATAGCGCTAGAGAGACGGAGAGATAGCGATAGAGATAGGGGTCAGGGCATGTGACCGGGGGATGCCCCGGAATCATCCGCCTCGTGGGGGACACGCAATGTGGACCAAGGAAAGGAGAGGGAATTGACGACAACCGGGGAGGGGCATCCATCGACAGCCGCCAGGCAAGTGACTTGGACCATCCTTCGGGCCGACGCCTGGCTGGCCATGTGGACACTCAGTCGCCGGGAAATCACCCGCTTTTTCCGTCAACGCAACCGGGTCATCGGAGCATTGGGCCAACCCTTGCTTTTTTGGCTGCTGTTTGGCGCCGGGCTACAACGATCTTTCCGAGTCGGTGGGGCCGAACAACTCGGGGAGGTCAGCGGCCCCTCGTTTCTGGAATACTATTTCCCCGGCACTCTGGTCTTGGTCCTGCTGTTCACCGCCATCTTCACCACGATCTCGATTATCGAGGATCGGCGCGAGGGCTTCCTCCAAGGTGTCCTGGTGGCACCGATTCCCCGATGGTCGATGGTTTTGGGAAAAATCCTTGGGGGAGCCCTGATCGCCACCGGACAGGGAGCCGTCTTTCTCTTGCTGGGCTGGACGTTGCGAGTGGACCTGTCGCTCGTCACGCTACTGGCCCTGGTCCTCTACCTGCTCGTCTGTTCGATCGGACTCACCTCACTCGGCTTCGTCATGGCTTGGCGGATGGAGTCCACACAAGGATTCCACGCCATCATGAATCTGGTGCTGATGCCTCTCTGGTTGTTGTCCGGCGCGTTTTTTCCCATCCCGGCGATCTTGGAAGGGGGCGACGTGGGGCAGTGGCTACTGCACTGGGCCATGCGGCTGAATCCAATTACCTACAGCGTGGCGGGCGTCCGCCAGATGATGTTTGACTATAATTTCGGGATGGCGTTTTGGACTCCCCAGTCCCTCCTGTTTTGCTGGGCGGTCACCATCCTGTTTGCCTGTGTGGCGTTTTCGGCCGCCGTCCGAACCGCGAGAAAACGCGTTCAAGGAGAGTATCAATGAACAAGTCGGTGATCACGGCCTTGGTCTTCATGTTGGTAGCCAGCGGTTCGCTGGCCGTGTGGAGTGCCTTCAGAATTGCCAAACAGTCCGAACTGAACCAACAGTCGAAGTCCGTTTCGGTCCGCGAATCTCCACCGGGGAGCGACGAGCCGATATTGACCGAATTCACGCTGACCGAACGTTCCGGTCGCCCATTCAGCTCTCGAGACCTGGAAGGGGATGTCTGGGTGGCCAGTTTCTTTTTCTCCGTCTGCCCGGGGAGCTGCCGCGCTCAAAACCTGCATGTGCAAACGATGCAGGGCAAATACGCCAAGAAGGGAGTGAAATTCGTCAGTATCACGTGCGATCCTCGCGTCGATACGCCGGAAAGGCTGGCCGAGTACGCGGCGGGCTTCCAGGCCAAGCCGGATGCTTGGTTTTTTCTCACCGGCGAAATGCCGTACATTCGCCGGATCGGCGCTGAATTCTTTCAGATCTTTGTCGACGAACGGGGGCATCTCGACCGCTTCATGACCGTGGACAAATGGGGCAACGTCCGCGGCTACTACGACTGGGCCAACCCCGCCAAAATGATCGAATTGGGAGAACAACTCGATGAACTGTTGGCCGAGTCCGAACCGCCGGCCGACATCCAATCCCCCTTCACCGCCACCACTCCCGTCCCTGATGAGAGTGTATCCGATGAAGGTGAGTCCGCTGAGGGCGAATTGGGCGAGGGTGAGTCCGGCGAGGGGCCGCTGGAGCAGGACGAGGAGCGAACAGACTTAACAGAGTTATCGGGAGATGCGTCCGACTCCGAACTGGAGGGGGAGGGGGGCTCCAGCAGCGACGAGCTATCTCGGGAGGAAGCCGAGTCCGAGGACTTCCGGCAGCCCTGACCGAATGCCGGTTGATCGGTTTCCTCATTTCACTCCCACTTTCACTCCCACTTTCACTCCCACTTTCACTCCCACTTTAATTCCAACTCCCGCTTCATCGCTTCCGTCCGGCCACCCCACAGTTTATTTCCACCCCCGAAGGCCCTCATGCTCGAAGTTCTCCCCCATGTCAACGCGGCGCTCAATGGACTGGCGGCACTGCTTCTGGTGGCTGGTTATATCCTGATCCGCATGCGTCGCGAGACGGCTCACAAATGGACGATGCTGGGCTGTTTTGGAGTTTCCACAATCTTCCTGGCCTGCTATTTGACTTATCACTTCGGGATTGGGGGGAGCAAGCCGTTTCCCGAGGATGCTGGGAGCGTCCGCGTGGTCTACCTCGCGATTCTCGTCACCCACGCCGTTTTGGCGGTGGCGGTCCCCCCGCTGGCCATTGCCACGATCTATTTTGGTCTCCGAGACCAGCGGGCGTGGCACCGCCGCCTGGCGCGTTGGACTTTTCCCATCTGGCTGTACGTGTCCGTGACAGGAGTCGTGGTATATTGGATGCTGTACCAAATGTACGGGCCCGCTCGGTAACCCCTGCCCGGCCGGGGGCCGTGGAAGGGGGCAGAAGCATCCGACACGGCACTTTCCATGGAGATTGAAGAGGAAGGAAGCAATGCTTTATCGAGAATCACGGCAAGGTGATGGCCGAGCGTCGGTGGCTGGCCTTTTGAGCGGCCGTCGGCGGCTGCTCGTTCGGCGGCTGAGCCTCCCTGTCTTGGTCGTTCTGCTGGTCTGCGCGGTTCCCGAACTGGTGTTGGCTTGCCCGAACTGCAAGGAGACGCTGGCCGAGGGGGGAGCCAATGCGATGAACCTGGTGCGTGGTTATTTTTGGAGCATCTTGTTCATGATGTCGATGCCCTTTCTCATTCTGGGCTCGCTGGTCAGCTACTTCTACTATGAAGTCTGTAAGGCTCGAGCACGTCAGGGGATGGTTCCCCCCGATTCAAATCCTCCGACCAACGGCCCATTTGTTTCTGGGAACGACGCCGCGCTGGCTACCTCGGCAAAGTGAGTAACAAGTATGAAGTGGATCGGTCGCTTTCTGCAGCTCGTCGGACTGATCATGCTCCCACTGTCGATGATGTTGGAACTAAGCAGCACATTGGGGCGTGATTTCTACGTGAGTGACATGGTGATCATGTTGGTGTTCGGCATCGGCGTGTTCTATGTGGGACGATTGATGGAGGGTTTGGCCACCGGGTCGCAATCTCCATGATCGATTCGGAGCAGGTCGCGAGCCCCCCGGTGAAACTCGGGAGAACGAATTGCCTTTTGCACGTACAGGACGGCACTGCCTCTCCTGGGAACTCAGCCTATCCTGGGGACTCAGTCTGATTCTGCTGAGCTTCGGGGTTGCGTCCAGCCACGCGCAGGGCCTCGGCCCCGTCCGGCAATCATCCCGGCCCTCCTCGATCGATCTCAACGCCACGGTGCAGATCGACGAAATCGAGGCTTCCTCCCGCGTTCATCTCGAACGAGTGCAACAGTTCCTGGATGTGCGGCAATGGGGCGAGGCCGTGACAGCGCTGCGCCGCGTGATGGACCAAGATGGCGACCGGTTGATCGCGGTCTCCGACATGCGAGACCGCCCCCTCGTTCGTTACGTTCCGATGCGTCAATACGGCCAATGGTTCATGAGTCGTTGGCATGAGACGGCTCCGGAGGCCCTGGCCCAATATCGACGCGAAATCGACCCCATTGCCAGGAGATGGTACGAGGAGGGGGTTGAGCGGAATGACGAGCAGCAGTTGCGGAATGTGGTCGTCAACTTCTTTGTTTCCTCGTCGGGAGATGACGCGCTGTTGCAATTGGGGGAATATGCACTGGAGCGAGGGGACCATGCTCTGGCCCGCGGTTACTGGGAACAGATTCATCCGCTCGATACCGGAACGAACTCCGGGGAGGATTCCGGAGAAAATTCCGGAGAAACTTCCGGGGGGCATTCCAGCCACTCCTCCTGGCTCACCTATCCCGATAGCCCCATTCCGCTCCCCGACGTCCAGGCTCGTCTGATTATGGTCTCCATCCTCGAGGGGGACTGGGAGCGGGCCGAGCATGAATTGGCACGACTGCGAAGCGATTCGCCTCGGGCCGAGGGAATGATCTCTGGACGCCAGGGAACTTATGTCGAGCTTCTACGGGGAATCCTTGAAGAAGCGCGAACTTGGGAGGCCAGCCCCGGCGACCAGGTCGCCACGTTTGGAGGGACCACGCGGCGAATCCCCGATGGGGTGAATGGTGGGACCGGTGGTGAGACTCGTGGCGGGAGCGGCGGTGAGGCCGAGACAACCGACCACGAGCCGCTAGACGTTCAAGGGCCGCCACTCTGGCGAATTCCCTTGCCGCGTCTCTCCGGCCGGCAGGACGTGCGTGCTCGCAGACGCTTGCCGGTCGGCGAGACGATCGACGAGGCGCTGAGTCATCACCCGCTGGTGGTTGGTTCAGCGGTGTTCGTCGCCCAACCCGACGCGATCCGGGCATTCGACGTGACGACGGGGCGCCCGCTGGTGGCCGGCGATGCGGAGATTCAGCGTCCGGGAGAACCGACGGCATCTTCCCGCCGAGGAACGATCTACGAAGCCGGCGGATCGCAGTCCGACGTGCGGCTTGGTGGAGGACAACGATGGGGAACTCCACGGTTCACGCTCACGGAATCCGAAGGGAAGCTTTTTGCCCGCATGGGGTCGCCGATCACGCGCTGGCGAAGCGTGGACCAGCCTCGACGAGATCAGCGTGGTTTTCTCGTGGGTCTGGACTTGTCGGCCGAGGGACGGCTGCTTCCGGGTTTCCCGCTGGACGTGGATGACACGGAGTGGTCTTTCGAAGGGACTCCCCTGGTTCGCGGCAATTTCCTCTGGGTTGCCATGCGACGTCAGGACGAGGTTCGAGTG
>JBJHCD010000042.1:0-14570 GCA_050485845.1 Pirellulaceae bacterium
TGATTCGCCAAAAGGCCAAAAAATTGTGGGTAAACACCAGCGGATTGCGCTGCGGGCTAGTTTTGGGTGGGAGGGTTTGGGATGGCGCGATCCCTACGGCTCGCGCCTCGGGCTAGTTTTGGGTGGAAGGGTTGGGGATGGCGCGATGTTGAAATCTCGCAAGAACCCTAGCGACTCCTGGGAACACATTTTCAACCGTCCCGGGCTATGCTGGTCGGAGGAAGCTGGTCGCAAACCGCTCGACCGTACTCCAGTCCGTGTATTCATGGTCCCGAGATGTGTCCGTGTCCCCGCCTGCTCTCTTGGCGATATACTTCATGAGCCATCGCTTCCAAAAGCTGTATTCTCGATAGAGAATCGCTCCGGCAAACGTCTCCGTTTTTTCGGGGGTCCATCCCGTGCATTTCAAAAACTGTTGCATGGCCCGCAGCGCGTCGGCTTTCTGGTCGTCATTGCCGGCTGCCGATAGGCTGACGGAAAAAAATGCCGAGCGAACCTGCTGCAGCTCGGATCGATGATCGATCACAAATCGTTCGAGGGCGGGAGAGTGACGACCAACGTGAATGGAACCGCCAAGAATGATGGCATCGAGTGACGCGAAGTCGACATTCGAGTGAAAATCGCGGATGTTGATCACCGTTGCCTGGAAGCCCAGATCCCGAGCCACCTCGCCCATTCGCTCGGAAATCTTTCTCGTCTGACCTTCGGTTGTGTCATACAGAATGAGTAGATGGGGCATGAGCAGGTCGGTCTCAAGGAAAGAGGAAAACGTTGCCGGGAATCGAACCCAGATCGCAGTTCCTTGGAAAGACCTATCGTAACTGCCCGCTGCGCTTGCTGCAAACAGGGCCCCTTTCCCGGCCGCGGATTCGAAACTCCTTGAACGGACTCGATACCCTGACCGCGGGTCTCCGCATGAAGATGGCGACAAACAGCAGTTTGACTTTCCATGACGACTCGACCCCGTGCGTTGCGGTATGATGGGTCTTGTTAATACGCCGCCGATCGGTTCGGATCTGTCACTTCGTTACTTTCAGGATTCGACATGGTTGTCTCGATTAACGATTATCAGGCCCAGGACCAGCAGATTTGGGAGGAGGAGTTGGAGGATTTCGTTCCTTCTCGAGTCTTCGATGCCCATATCCATTTGTTGGATCCAGCTCATCTCTCTCCAGAAACTCCCGCCGGCTTCCGAAATTGGGCATACTCGGATCTCGCCGCGCTCTAGCAGTGGGGAACTCGGCTCTATCCAGGCCGAGAAGTCCATTTTTTGGCACTGGGAACTCCGGCTCCAGGCATCGACGTGGCGGCGCATAACCGCTGGTGCATGGAACAGATTCAGCGGGATCCCCTGTCACGACTCAATCGATTGGTCACCCCGTCTTGTTCGGTCGATGAGATCGCGCGTGACGTCGGCCAGTTAGGGGTGGTGGGGTTGAAGCCGTATCGTCTGTTCTCGGTGACGGGTGACGCGGCTCAATGCCGGATTCACGAGTTTCTCACTCCCGAGCAGTTGGAGTTGGCCAATGAATGGGGACTGTGGGTCACCATGCATCTCTCTCGATATCATGGTTGCGCGGACAAGGAGAACCTTCGGGATTTGGAGGAGTTCACGCAGCGGCGGTATCCCAATGTCCGTTGGATACTCGCTCATTGTGCCCGGAGCTTTACCTACTGGCCGATTCGCCATGGGATCGATCGGCTTCGAGCGCTGCCCAACATTTGGTACGATGTATCGGCTGTCACCGATGTGCGACCCCTGATTACGCTCTTCACGCGGGAGGACTCGCGTCGAATCTTCTACGGTTCCGATGGGCTGGACGCGACCTATTTCCGTGGACAATATGTCGCTTTGGGGCGGGCCTGGCAGGGGCTGGATGTCGGGAAACTCGACCTCCAGTTTCCTCATTGTGATGGCCGGCCGATTCTTGCGATTTACGAGCAGCTTCTATCGATGAAGCATGCCGCCGAGATCGCTCAGTGGAATCGGGATGACATCGAGAATCTCTTTTGGCGGAACGCGGTCACGGCGCTGGGGATTCCCTGGTGAATTCCAGGCCGGTTGGTGTACCATGGACAGGTCCCCGAGTGTCGGGGGGGAATCGGATCGACGCGCCGTCGGAGAGTTTCCGTGGAGAGGCCGATTCTGGGTTGCACGTAGCGAGATCGGGCGATCCGGCAGGTTTGTGCCTTGGGGTTCGGTTGAGACGTGCCTTGTTTTCGAGCAATCTTCGGGAATGCCTACCATGAGGTCCGTACTATGGTCTGGAATTGGGGCGACAGTCGCTTGGTTCGCCGGAGCGCTGGTCATTGGAGTGATCAGCGAGAAGGAGGGCCGAGCGGCCGAGCCGATCACGCTGGAGAGTGTGGTCAATCCTGGGCCGAACCGCGCGGACGAACCGCTTGCCGAGTCGTTTTCGCTGGAGCGGGCTCATGAGTTTCTCGACGCGGCATCGCTTGCGTGGCAGAAGGAGCGTAGATGCTTCACTTGTCACACCAACTATGCGTACCTCCACGCTCGATCGGTCATTCCCAGTTCGACTACTCCGACTACTCCGACCACTCCGACGCCTCAGGAGACGGTACGAGCGTTCGCGGAACAGTTGGTGCTCGACCGCTGGGCTCAGCAGGGACCTCGTTGGGACGCCGAGGTGGTGGCGACCGCGGCGGCCCTGGCCATTCAGGACGCGCGGACGACGGGGCGGCTTCATCCGGCCACGCGTCAGGCATTGGACCGGATGTGGACCGTGCAGCAAGAGGGTGGGGGATGGAACTGGCTGAATTGTGAGTGGCCGCCGATGGAATCCGACGACCATTACGGAGTCACCTTGGCGGCATTGGCCGTTGGAGCAGCGCCGGAGAATTACGCCGACAGCCCTGTCGGTCGGGAAGGCTTGGCGGGAATCCGTCGTTACTTGGCTGACAATCCCCCTCCGACGCTCCATCACCGAGGGATGTTGCTTTGGGCGGCCCATTACGTGCCGGACTTATTGAGCGACGAAGAGAAGCGAGCGACGATTGTCGAATTGAGGGGACTGCAGCGACCGGATGGAGGTTGGGGGCTGGCCGCGCTGGGAGACTGGCAGCGGGCCGATGGCACGGAACAGGACCGAGAATCGAGTGACGGCTATGGTACTGGATTCGTGATGTACGTGTTGCTTCAGGGGGGCGTGTCGGCGGATGATCCCGCCATCCGGCGGGGAGTTCGGTGGTTGGAGGCAAACCAGCGGGCCAGTGGTCGTTGGTATACACGTTCGCTTTACAAGGACAATCACCACTTCATCACGCATGCGGGGACGGCTTTCGCGGTGATGGCGATCGAGGCTCATCGCGCGGGAGAAAAGGCCTTGGAGTGATTCGTGGGGCCAAGGCGAAGTTTGTGTTGGTATGGGCGTTGGTATTGGTGTTGATTTTGGCAATGGCACGGGGATATTCGGGCTGGAAGTTGGGGGCTTGTGTGCATTGACGGTGGAAATCAGTCCGGAGCGTGACAGGGGAAGATGTTTCCCGGCGAAGCGTCCTCAGCTGTTGGTTGCGCATTTCTTGATCTGGATGATCGCCATGGCCCTGTTGTTGGTTGCCAGGCAGGATGGTTATGCGCAATTCTTTCGCATTTTGCCTCCGGCGGTCGAGGAGGATTGGTCGCAGTACGCGGTCGGATCGTCGTTCTTTATTTCCTTGCTGGACGACGCGATCTTGGCCTTGGGTGTTTGGGGGTTGACGGTCGGTATTCAGCGACGGTTTCGGGGAGAGAAGTTTTTTCAGCATCCGGGGCATTGGTTCTTGGCCGAGGCGGGTTTGATTGGTGTCGTCGCGATTCTGGTCTATCACTTGAAGTGGGTTGGAATCCGGGTCGAGGATCAATTGCCGAACGTGGGGGATGATCGCATCCGAGCTTCGATGGCGATGGCTGCCATGGCGGTAACTCAGGTTGTCTTGTATCGAATTGCGATGCATAACTGCCGCGAGGCGGGGGGCCGCTGGGACGTCGTCTTCGCGTCGCTGAGTTTTCAGGGGTTGCTGAAGCTGTTGACGGCGACGTTTTTGATGTTGACGGTCCCTTACTGGCGGGGTCAGGTGTTATGGTGGCTTCCTTGGCAGGTCACTTCCCGGCAACTGAATGACGCGTCGGTCCTGATGGGATTCATGCCTTACTGCATGTTTCCGGTGATAGCGACGGCCTTGGTGATTGCCCTATGTGGCGACCGGCATCTCACGGGCCGGGATTGGACGCATTGGCTTGGCGTCGCGGTGGGTGGATGGCTGACATTCTGGGGATTGCTGGGCATTGTCGCTCGCCTACAATTCGTCATGTTTTGGTTTTCGTGAGCAGGCGCGGGCTGAGCCGTTGGAAGGATGCCGAGTGAAGGAGCGGCAATTCGATGCGTATTGTTTCGTTGCTTCCGAGTGCCACGGAAATGCTGTGCGGCTTGGGACTGCGCGAGTCGTTGGTTGGTGTGACGCATGAATGCGACTACCCGCCGGATGTGACCGGCCTGCCGAAAGTAACTCGAACTCGAATTCCTCAAGGGGCAACCAGCGGAGAGATCGACCTGCTGGTTCGGCAACAGTTCAAGACAGAACCTCGCCACTCGGAACTTGCCCCGACGGAATCAACTCCCACGGAACCAGCACTCTATTCGCTCGACATGGAAATTCTCGAGCAGACTCGGCCCGACCTATTGGTGACTCAGGCGGTCTGTGATGTCTGCGCCGTGGCGAAAAGCGAAGTCTCGGCGGCGGCATCGTCTCTTCCCGGCCGGCCCCAAGTCATGAATATGGAACCGGCCAGCCTGGAAGAGGTGTTTCAGTGTATTCTCCGCCTCGGTCAGGTGACCGGCCGTGAGCAGCGGGCGGAGGGTTTTGTGCGGCAACTGCGAGAGCGAGTCGAAATGGTGAGGCGGCGGACGGACACCATTGAGTACCGGCCAACCGTTCTGCTACTGGAATGGATCGATCCACCCTTTAGCGCGGGACACTGGAGTCCCGAGCTGGTCGCATGGGCCGGCGGACGCGAAGTCCTGGGGCTGGCCGGTCAACGCTCGGTTACCACCCCCTGGGAAAAGATTGTCGAGACCGATCCCGACGTGATGGTGATTGCCTGTTGCGGCTACGATGTGCAACGCACCATGGCCGACATGCCCATTCTGAAAGCCTATCCGGGGTGGGAACAACTGAAGTCGGTCCGCGAGGGACGAGTCTATCTGGTGGATGGTTCCGCTTACTTCAGCCGTCCCGGCCCAAGACTTGTCGATAGCTTGGAGATTCTGGCCAATGCGTTGCATCCGGAAATCCATCCCCTGCCAGCCAAGTTGCCTCGGACGATTGTTCCGGTTTGATGAAGAGAGTATGGACGACGAACAGGTTGGACAGGTTGGACTTCGGTAGGGGAGGGAGAGTGGCGAACAGGCTGGAAGCCTATTGTACGATGGAACAGGCTGGAAGCCTGTTCTACAGTTCGGCGAGACGTTGCTGGAGGAAACGACGCTCCGGTTCCTGACGCGTTAAGGCCAAGGCTTTCTGAAAGGCATCGCGGGCGTCGGACGTTCGGCCGAGTCGCCGGCATAGTTCCGCTCGAGCCGAATGGGCCAGCGGATAGTCGCCCAACTTGCCGTCATCCAGCAACCGATCAATGAGCAGCAGACCCGATTCCGGTCCCTCCTTCATCGCCACCGCGACCGCTCGATTCAACTCAATCACGGGCGAAGGTTCCCATGACGCCAGCAGATCGTAAAGCGCGACGATCTGATTCCAGTCCGTCGCCTCGCTGCTGGGAGACTCCGCGTGGACCGCGGCAATAGCTCCCTGCAGCGTGTAAGGTCCGAAACGCCCCGAAGCGAGCGCCCGCTCAACCAACCGCACTCCCTCGGTGATCTGCTCGCGGTTCCACAGCGATCGGTCCTGTTGCTCCAACAATACCACGTCGCCCGTCGCCGACATCCGCGCCAGTCGCCGTGATTCCTGTAGCAGCATCAAACCGACAAGGCCGGCCACTTCAGGCTCGTCCAACAATTCCAGCAACAAACGCCCCAGCCGAATCGCTTCGCCCGACAAGTCGGCTCGAGTAACCACGTCCCCCGACGAGGCCGAATAACCTTCGTTGAAGACCAGGTAGATCACGCGAAGCACGGCCCCCAATCGCTCGGGAAGTTCGCTCACTCCCGGTACCTCGTAAGGAATGGCCGCTCGTTTGATCTTCGCCTTCGCTCGAACAATCCGCTGGGCGAGCGTGGTGGGGGCGGTCAGGAACGCTCGAGCAATCTCCTCGGTGGTCAGTCCGCATACTTCGCGAAGGGTGAGGGCGACCTGGGCGTCTAGTGACAAGGCGGGATGGCAGCAAGTAAAGACCAACCTCAGCTGATCGTCCACCACTCGATCGATATCGTGATCGACCGGTTGCACGTGAGGTGGAATCCGCCGAGCGATCTCCTCGAGCGACGAATCGAAACGTATCTCGCGCCGCAGTCCGTCAATCGCTCGAAATCGTCCCACCGAAACCAGCCAGGCACGCGGATTCGCGGGAATGCCCTCGCGAGGCCACTGTTCCATCGCCGCCGCGAACGCCTCCTGCAGCGCCTCTTCCGCTCGATCAAAATCTCCCAACAACCGCACCAAAGTCGCGAACACTCGCCGGGATTCCGCCTGATAGACGGCTCCAACCTGTTGTTCCACGCCATCGGGCGAAGGGGACGCGGGTGAATCAGCGCTGTTCATGGACGGAATCCATGGGAAAAGTGTCCGAGGAGAATCATGGAGCGTACGCGCGGTGGGTCCAGTTACATGGCGTGTCGTTCGCCGAGTCTTCACTTGGTAAACACGTGAACGTCACTCCGAGTACCCCCAATCTTCATCAATCCCCACTACTTTTCAATCCGTCTGGTTCGGAAGTTTTGACGGGGCAGACA
This sequence comes from Pirellulaceae bacterium, assembly GCA_050485845.1. Classification (GTDB taxonomy): domain Bacteria; phylum Planctomycetota; class Planctomycetia; order Pirellulales; family Pirellulaceae; genus JBJHCD01. Next base: position 6,906 of record JBJHCD010000042.1, read on the forward strand.
ACTGTGTTGGTGCCGAGCGGAATCGGGAATGCTCGCCTGCCGGCGAGTGTAAGTCTTCATTTGGTGTTTCGAAAAAAAGTAGGAGATTCTATGTCAACGCGAAAAAGACTGCGTGGATTCACGCTGGTCGAACTGCTGGTGGTCATCGCGATCATCGGCGTCCTGGTCAGTCTGTTGCTTCCCGCCGTGCAGGCGGCACGCGAGGCCGCCCGTCGCATGCAGTGCGGAAACAATTTACGACAACTGGGATTGGCCCTTCACAACTACCATGATACCCACGGCACCTTTCCCTACCGGCAAGGAGGTACGGGGCAAGCCGTGCCAGCGGAAGGAGGGCCGGGAAACGGAAATGCCGGTGGCGGATTTATCGTGCTGCTGCCGTTTTTCGAGCAGGGGCCGCTCTACGATCGGATCGCCGCCGATGGATTTGGGCCACGACCTTGGGACGCGAATTACGCCCCGTGGCAAGTCGGCATTAACACCTTGGTTTGTCCTTCCGATCAGGCTCCCGTGACAATCCACGATGCCTGGTACGGTAATCACGAAGGCCGAACGAACTACAACTTCTGTGGTGGAGACTGGATTCCTGAATCCGGTTATGACCCCGCCGACCGGGCCCCACGCGGCATGTTCGGCTTCCGAACTCGGACTCGGATCCAAGACGTGCATGATGGTACCAGCAATACGATCATGTTGTCCGAACGAGCCTTCAGTCAGGAACCAGGGCAAAAGATCGGCAATGTTGCCATCGGATTCAGTATCGCCGGTTTACGGGAGAATCCTTCTTCATGTTTCAGTTCCGTCGCGGGGAGTGGGCAGTACTACACCATGCCGTTCACTCGCCGAGTCGGCCTGAGTTGGGCAAATGGAAATCCTTATTTCTCCGGCCATAATACGATTCTGCCTCCGAACAGTCCCTCTTGTGCCCCCAGCGCCTGGGCGGGAAATGGTGGACTACTTCCTCCGAATAGCCGGCATCCAGGAGGCGTCAATATTGTCCTGGCTGATGGGGCTCTCCGATTCGTCTCGGAAACGATTGATGCGGGTAACCTTACCCTGCCGGCTCCGTTAACTGGAGGGGCTCCGGATGGAGGTGGAAGCCACGGGTTTTATACGGAAGCTCGATTCGGCGCCAGCCCGTATGGCGTCTGGGGAGCACTCGGTTCTCGATCGGGTGGAGAGGTTGTGGGGGACTACTGAATGTTGACTCTGTTCTCTGATGATGCTGGTCGCACTTGTCTGCCATGGTGCCTGGTTCTGCTCCTGTTCGTCACGCTCGCGGGCTGTTCGTCCGATCAACGTCCACATGGTGTCCCGGTTGTCGGTGTCGTCACCTATAACGGCCAGCCCGTCGAAGGAGCAGATGTTGCTTTCTCCACTTCGGATGATGGCACCGGTTCCGGAGGTTTTGGCCGAACCGACGAGTCGGGGCGATTCGAACTGAATTCACTGGAAACATTCGGAGGCGTCCCCGCCGGGAGCTACCGGGTGAAGATCACCAAATTCCAGGTAGAATCAGAGTGGACACCCGAGCATGACGAGGGAGTTCGACCCAAGGAAACCTCCACCATGGAACTTCCCGCGAAGTACGCTAACTTCAGCAGTTCCGGACTGACCGCCGAAGTGGTCGAGGGTGGAGACAACATGTTTCCGTTTGAACTGAACTGAACCGATTTGAATTCGATCGAGTCGAATTGACAGAAAGAGCGAATCATTCATGACTCTGGAAATCACGCCGACCATGTCGCGCCGCGCCTTGTTGCAGGGAGGAGCACTCGTGCTCAGTAGCGGAGCGTCCGTTTTTCACTCACTTGCCGGCATGGCCGGCGAGGGACTGGGGCCGGACGAGGCCGATCCGATTGTTCGCCTCGGACTGGTGACCGATATCCATTACGCCGACAAACCGGCGGCGGGCAAGCGGTTCTACCGCGAGTCGCTGGGGAAGCTGGATCGGTGTCTCGAACATTTCGCCAAGTCGAAAGTCGAGTTCGCCGTCGAGTTGGGAGACTTCATCGACTTGGCCGGGACCGTCGAAGAAGAGATCCATCATCTCAAGACGATTGACGAGAAGTTCGCCGAATTCACGGGGCCGAGGCATTACGTTCTGGGAAATCACTGCGTCGATGGACTGAACAAGAAGCAGTTCTTCGCCAACTCGGCCGCCCGGGAACCACACTACTCGTTCGATCATGGTCCCTGTCACTTTATCGTGCTGGATGCCTGCTATCGTTCCGACGGCCAGGACTATGGCCACCGGAACTTCGATTGGACCGACGCCAACATTCCAGCTCATGAAATCGAGTGGCTCCGCGAAGACCTCGACCGCACGGACAAAAGGACATTCGTGTTCGTGCACCAGCGACTGGATATCGAAGGAGCCCACGCCGTCAACAACGCGGCCGAAGTGAGGAAGGTGTTGGAAGAGGGGAACAAGGTGGTGGCCGTCTTCCAAGGTCACAATCACCTGAACGCTCATCAACAAATCGGCGGCATTCACTACTGCACGCTGACCGCGCTGGTGGAAGAATCAGGACCGGAGGCCAATGCGTTCGCCACGGCGGAAATATTCCCCGATCATTCCCTGAAGATCCATGGATTCTACCGGCAGGACCATCATCAACTGGGGGCGATGGGAGGCTGACGGCTAACTGGTCTTGTCGATCCGAGCAGCGTTGGACGGGGAGGAGCCGAGCTTAATTTCGCGGGGAGAGAATGATTCCCCGCAAGTCGATCAAGAACTGACGTACCGGACCATCCGACCGGAACGTCAGTTCGTGTTCCCCTTCGCTCAGCTTGAGCGAACCGACGCCTTTCCAGCGGTAGGAGTCCCAGCCACCCGTCCCTTCGACAATTCCTCCGATCGTCTGGTCTCCGACATGGATCAAGAACCGATTTCCGGCCACGTCGTCCGCGCAGGCGTAATCCAAAGTCACTTGGTATTCACCACTGCGGGGAACGCGGATCGTCCAGACCGCTCGGTCCTCCTCATCCCCCCAGTAACCGAGGTTTCGATATTGCGGCTCGAAAACAACCGTGGGACCGTAGATGCGGCAATTGGTTGCCAGGAGGCGGATGGAACCGTCGTCTCGAACATGAGGGAGTTCGGGATGGTTTCCTTCGAATTCCTTCGCCGGGGGACGCGAAGCGCGAAGATAGGCGAACAGATCGGCCATGGCCTCGAGCGGCAGTTCCTTTTCGAGTCCTTCCGGCATCAAGGATTGTCCCGTCGCCGTCAATAGCTCGATGGAACTTCGCAGCAAATCGGTCTGCTTGGCTTCTTGAGCCAGCAGCGTGATGGAATTCGATGTCTCGTTGGCAATCATGCCCCGATGCTGGCGTCCATCCTCGTCCACAACCAGATACTCCAAGTAGCGATCCTCAATCGCCCGATTGGGGTCCAAGATGGCCGCCAACAGTCCTTCTGTTGATTTGTCCGTAAGGGCCGACAGGTCGGGTCCGACGGCATGGCCGACTCCTTCCATGCGGTGGCAGACGGAACACTGCTTGCCAAAGACCACGCGGCCCTGATCTGGATCGCCTTGCAATTCGGCTACTGGAAGATACTGCTCGATCAACTGTTGTCGATCCGGGTTGATGGAAGCGGCGAGGACCCTTTCGGCTTCTTCGCGAACCGTGACCGCTCGGTGACTTAGCAACTGCTGTCGGCGGACCGGATCGACGTGTGCCGCCGGAATCGCTTCCTGTTCGATCGACTGAAGCAGCCGATGGATCCAAGTGGTGCGCGTGAAGATCAAGTCCAGGATCTGCGCGCGGAGCGAGGGAGAGTGACTTCGCCAGTTCTCCAGCAGATAATCCGCGACCACCTCGTCGGCACGCTGGGCCAGTCCGCGAGCGGCAGCCGATTGCACGGGAGGAGCATGCCGAGGGTGGAGCAGCTCTCGCAACTCCAGCAGCGTGGCTTCCCGATCCCAAAAGGCGTTGGCCAGCAGTCGGGCCGCCGCGGCTTGCATCTCGACAGAGGCCTCGGGATCCTCCAACACGTCTCGAGTGAGCGGAGAGGTGCGGGCGAGGGCCTCGAGCAGTTCGTCCGGCATTTCTTTTCGCAACGAGTCGGGTAATCGCTCAATCAGTTCGGCCAGGACGCGAAGCCGCCAGGTGGCCACCTCTTCCGCTCGATCCGGATCACTCAGCCGACGGCGGATAATGTCCGTCAGTCTTGGGGAGGATGTGGTTTTGGAATCGTCCGTCGCCTGGTCGGATTCCTGTTTCGTCCCGGTGGGCTGCCGAGTCGGCGATTTTCCGTTTTCCGATTCGTCGGGGAGGAGTCCCGCCACGACGGTTGTGAGCGTCTCCAGATCGCGCGTGGCGACAGTGAAGTGCAGCAGCGCCACGAGGACTTCGTCGTAAGCTCGGAGCGCGGCGGAAGGGGAGGATGCCTTGGAGGGAGTTGATGAGGAGTCACCTTCGTCCGCCGCGGGCCAGGTGGAGAGAAGGCTTTCCAGCAGTGGCAGCAAGTTGTCTGAGTGGATTGAGCTGATCAGGGCCATTTTCAAATAGGAATCATCCAAGTGTTCAGCGACAACTTGGGACACCTTCGTCGCGAACGTGGCGTCCCTCGTTTCGCCGATGGCCAGGGCTCCCTGTAGCAGGACGGCTCGATCGGTTTCGTCAGTCAGTTGGTCGAGGGCTTTTTCGCGCAGCGACGGGTGATCATCAAGCCGCGTTGCCGCGAGACGCAGGGCATGTCGTCGAATACCGGGATGAGGGTCCGCGAGGGACTGCTCGATCCATTCCACCGGCAACTGATTCAAACCATCCAGCGTGGCCAAGGCATGTAGTCGTCCCAGCGGTGCTTCCGAGTGGCGGAGGAATTCCAGCAAGTAGGAGGCGGCTTCGGGATCGTCGCTCCAAAGGAGCATTTGCTGGGCCATGTCGCGCACCCAGCCATTGTCATGGGCCAGGCGTTCGACCAGTTCGGACGTTTCTAGTTGGTCGAGCCGTGGGAAAGGGCGAGGGGAGTGGTCTTGGGGGAAGACGCGATAGACGCGCCCCCGATTCTCTCCCGCTCGCAAATTCAAGCGAGCTTGCCATTCCGCCGGAATCCACTCGGGATGCTCGATTACCAGGCGGTACATATCGGTGATCCAGACGGCTCCATCGGGACCGGTCCGAACCGTGGTGGGGCGGAACCAGTGGTCTTCGGAAGCCAGGAATTCCCGGTCCTGTTCATCGTCCGCTCGGCGGCTTCGGAACGTGGCTCCCATCGGTTCGAGAACCTCGCGCTGGACCAGATTGTGGACCGGTTCGCAGACAAATGAATTGCCGAGGAAGGCTTCACCCAGCAATCGATCACGATAGATCGTGGGGCTGCAGGCCGACGTGAATCGGTTGGCCATGTTGAAGTCGTTGAAGCGGGGAAGGGTGCGGCTGGCGGGATAGACGGGGGCCGCGCCGGGAGTGACCGATACTTGTCTTCTGACGTCCCGCGGCACCCAGTGGGGGTTGCGGCGGAGATCCACGTCGGAAAGGACATAGTGCCACATGGGATTGCTGTTGTTCCCGCCGAACCAGTTGCCCCAGTCATCGCAATCCCGGCCGAACTGAGTTTGTCCCGATTCGGCTTCCAGTTCGCCGGTATCGGGGCGAATGCGGAGATCGCGGCCGCCGATCGGCTCCTTCTTGCCCGTGCGGATCGATTCGATCACACCGCCACTGTCTCCATTGGCGACATGCAGCCAGTTGTCGATGCCCCAGCGGAGGCCATTGACGCGGTGTTGCTGATTCCCTTCGACAAAGCCGCGGTACAACGTCTCGCGGTGATCTCCCTTTCCATCACCGTTCGTATCCTCGGCGTAGAAGATCTCGGGTGCGGCGGTGACGAGGATTCCGTTTCGCCAGACTTTCACTCCCGTGGGAAATCCGATCCCCTCCAGGAAAACCTCCGAGGTGTCGTAGCGGCCATCGCCGTTGGTGTCGCTCAAGACACGGACCCGTCCCGCCGGGGCTCCTTCGTCTCCAATGCCACTCGGATAATCTCCCATCTCGACAATCCACATGCGGCCGTCCGGGCCCCAGTCGAGGGCAATCGGGTCGGCCACCAGCGGTTCGCTGACGACCAGTTCCACCTGCATGCCGGGCCGAACATGCATGGCGTCCAGGGATCGACTGGGGCTGCGGGGGGGAGGAATCGCCGCCTGGTCCCCCAGCAGGTCGTCGAAGGAGCGACGGTCGACATGATCGGGGAGACGGTGAGTATCCTCGTTCTGCACCCAGAGGTGGCGCGAGTGGAACCAGGCGCCGTTGTTGCGGGGAACCTCCGGGCCGATATCGCGAACGATCATCGGGATGGCATCCTCGTCGCCGCGCCGACCTTGCCGAGCGACGAGGGGCCAACCGAGAAAGTTGCCCGATTCGTCGAAGCGAGCCAGATGGAGACTGTACTTCCGAGCGTTCGAGAAGAGCAGATCGGCAACTCCATCTTCGTCAATATCGACCAACCGCAGTCCGGCATCTCGGCCTTCCTCGTCCACCAGCAAGACATCGTCGGGGAGCGAATAGGAAGCGGGCTCCCAGCCATCTCCTTGCCAAGTAAAGATTGCCTGCCGCCGCGGATTGGAAACGAGCAGTTCCGCGCGGCCGTCATCGTTGAGGTCGCGGAGCCGAATTCCTTGGTCCACGCCGGCTTCCCGAGTTCGAATGGGTTGGCCATCGAGTTCCAGGCCGCGAAGCCAGCGGTCATCGGCCTGCCATTGGCGGCTCACGAAACGCCAGGCTCCTTGAATCTGCTCGGTAACACACAGCAGCAGTACCTCACCTTCCGGCGTGATGCCGAAGCGACCGGCGGGAGCCGAGGTGGCGGATCGGCTCGTTGTTTCGGTATGGGATTCCGGAGATTCGGTTGTGTCGTGCTCATTCGAACCGGAAGGCGGTTGCGAGGAACGATCGCGGGGATCGACCAGGACCACGGGGAAGTCGCCGTCCAGCCAGCGGCGCTGCTGAGGTGACCAGATTCGAGTTCGCTGCATTTGGTCATTACCAATCACCACGTCCAGGTAGCCGTTCTGGTTCAGGTCGAGTAGTCGCACTCCATTGTCACCACCATCGGCGGCACGTAGCGGCTGACCGGCCAGCAAGTATTGTTGCATGCGCTCGTCCGCCTCGCGGAATGTCAGAAACTTGACTTTCGAGCCGTGCTTGGCCACGGCGTGGTCGATCAGCTCGATGACCTGATCGTTGCGAATCCAGCCATGGGGGTGGAAGACCAGGTTGAACACGCCTTGCTTGAGGACGGTCAGATCGAGGGCGATCTGCAGATCGCGAACCGTCTCGGGATTGTTGGGCTGTTGGACATGTTGCGCTTCCCAGTCGCTGGGAACCATGCAGGGGAATTGCCAGCAGGATCGGCCGATGAGGTAAGGGTAGGGATAGTTCTCGATGGTGTTGACAAAGGAAGGAAAGGGAATGTAGTGCCGAAATCGTTCGGCTCCATCCTCGCGAAGCACGGCTTCCCGGGGCAGGTCCGGGTCGTCCGAGGTGAAGACCTGGAAGACGGAACTGTCGATGGTCAGGAAATTCCCTTCCTGGGTCGTTTGCTCGAAGATCTCGGCCCAGAACCGGGGGCTGGGAGTATTCAGGGAGTCGCAGCAGGGCATGCGGAACGCCACGGGGCGATTGCCGGGAATGCCGGCCATCAGGTCCACGCAC
>JBJHCD010000043.1:0-1841 GCA_050485845.1 Pirellulaceae bacterium
GTCGAGGATCGCGTCCGAGATCTGGTCGGCCATCTTGTCCGGGTGCCCCTCGGTCACCGACTCCGAGGTGAACAGCGTGCGCGGCATCGTCGCTCCTGCGGTTGCGCGTCGACGGACGTCGTGGATGCCCGACCCACGGGCCGCGTGTCGCCCCGGTGCTGGTCGAACCTCCCGCCGAAAGGCCTCCATCCACGCCGACATCGAGCGAAGAGGGACAGCCAGACCTGCCGACTCGGTCAAGCACCGCGTTCCCAAATCCCAGCGCAAACCAGTCACTCGGCTTTCTCCTCGCCTTTTTGCTCCTCGGTCCACCGAGCGGGAGTGAAGGGAAGAGTGAGACGCCAGAAGGAAAGCCAGAAGGAAAGCCAGAAGGAAACCTGTCGGGGAGTCGTGAGGGGAAGTCGGCGGTAAGCGGAGAAGCGAACGAGTTGGCTGGAGGCTTCCACGACGCCCAGGAATCGCTTGCCCAACGGGTCGCTCGAGAACGCCCCGCCGTCGACGAAAAACTGCTCGAGATTTTGCAAGAATTGATTGCCGACGAGGGGAAGGCCGAACCAGGACCAGCAATTCGCGACGGCGTGGCTCGGCTAACCGAGTGGCTTGCGGAGACGGGAGGCTGAAGGATTGCTGCCCCGATTGGTTGCATGGCAGACGCGCCGCGAGGACGTGGCAGACGAGCGGCTGGGGGGTGGTGACGGCGCCGGTTCGACTGCCGGCCCATGGATGGCGCCGGAGCGCGGAGGGGCGGGGGTTGAATTGGGGCGTTTCGTGGGAGAGATTGGAGCCACAGGGAATTGTTCGAGGACGTAACGCGGAAACCGAAATCAGAAATTTGACTGCTTACTTCTGAAGTCAAGAAACAAGTAACAAGAAATCCCCGCCAGCCGTGGCGGAAAATATGGAGTGGAACATCTTGAGCCGAACCAAGCCATGCCGACTGCCATGCCGACTGCCATACCGACTGCCATACCGACTGCCATACCGACTGCCATACCGACTGCCATACCGACTGCCATACCGACTATTGTTGATCTGCATGGGGAGTGTTTTCGCGGGATTCACCGGGGCGACGACCGAGACCGCTGGGGCCGAGAGCTGGTGGCAGTTTCGAGGTCCCACGGGGCAAGGGCACGCGGAAGCGGAGGGTTTGCCGACTGAGTGGAGTGCCACGGAGAACGTGACTTGGTTTACGCCGGTGGCAGGTGAGGGTTGGTCGTCTCCGGTCTACGACCAGGGTGAATTGATTCTGACGGCGGCCGTCCCGAAGGACGATGGTCAAGAGGGTGATTATTTGCTCCGGACCATTGCGATTGACGCCCGTGATGGTGCCACGCGTTGGGAGACGGACGTCTTCGAACAGCGAGGGGAAGAAAGCCCTCAAATTCATGCCAAGAACAGCCATGCCAGTCCGACGCCGATCATTTGGAAAGATCGGATTTACGTCCACTTCGGGCATCAAGGAGTGGCTGCCCTCGACCGTCAGGGGAACGTGGTGTGGAAGAGCCAGGAGTTTTCCTACGCTCCGGTGCATGGCAATGGCGGTAGTCCGGTCCTCTATCAGGACCTGTTGATTTTTCATTGCGACGGAGGCGAGGACCCTTTTCTCGTCGCCCTCGACCGGGATTCGGGCCACCTGCGTTGGCGAAAAGATCGGGATACCGAGGCGGAACGGAACTTCTCGTTCGCCACGCCCCTGGTGATTGAGGTGGGTGGCGCGTCTCAGCTGATCAGTCCCGCCAGTGACGCGGTCTTCGCCTACGATCCGTTGACCGGGGACGAGATTTGGAGAGTCCGTTATCCAGGGGGCTATTCGGTCATCCCGCGTCCCGTGTTTGATGGTC
>JBJHCD010000043.1:1851-14561 GCA_050485845.1 Pirellulaceae bacterium
GGATACGGCCAGCCCCAACTGCTTGCCATTCGCCCCGACGGCCAGGGAGATGTCACGCAGACGCATGTCGAATGGCAGCTTCGTCGCGGAGCCCCGCATACTCCTTCCCTGCTGCTGTTGGACAACCGCATTTACCTCGTCTCCGACGCGGGGGTGGCGTCGTGCATTCATGCCGAGACGGGGGAAGTGGTCTGGCAGGAACGCTTGGGGGGTGGATTTTCCGCGTCACCCATTTTCGCCGACGGGAAGATCTACTTTCAGAACGAGGAGGGTGTCGGCTACGTGCTCCGTCCGGGAGATGAGTTTCAGCTACTCGCCAGGAACGACCTCCGACAACGGACACTCGCCTCCTACGCCGTGGCCGAGAATGCGCTGTTCATTCGGACGGCCGAAGGGTTATATCGGATCGAGTAGAGCCGCGCGAACTCGGGCAAGTCACCGTGCGGGGGCGACGCGGAGATTCCGGAACCAGACTTCCTCGTTGTGGTTTTGCAAGCCGAGGTATCCGTGAACCAGTCGGCCCGCTAATTCCGGATAGTCGTCGACATCCGCGCGGATGACTTCGATTCCAATATGCACCACTCGTTAATATTTCCCTCGACACTCAATTTCCATGCTGTTCCATCGGCCTGCCGGGCGACTGACTCGAGGATCGGCGGGGACGATGGCGTACACACTTCCGCAATACTGATAGGGCTTCAGATCTCGGTAGCGTTCAGCGTGGTCGTCCAAGAGCTGGATTTCCACTCCCGCTCCATCACCATGGTGATTGCCATCCTCCGGCACTCGGACATAGATTCCCGAGTTTCCCCCGGCCAGCAGTCGATATTCAAACCGCAAGTTGAAGTCACCGAACTGCTCCTTGGTCCGCAGCCAGGTGCCCCGCTCTCCCGTGCAGACCAACAACTCGTCTTCGACTTTCCAGCAACTCGACGCCGGTTGAGTTGCTCCTTCCCAACCGGTGAGATCTTTTCCATTGAACAGTGAGCGGAATCCGAGTTCCGTAACGCGAATGTTTCGGAATTCGAAGGAGCCCCCTTCGGGAACGTTGATCTGCAGGCCGATGAAACCATCGGCGGATTCAATCTCGTCCGTGGACCAGGCGGATTGACCGTTGATGGTAAGTTCGGCGTGACCACCCACGACGCGAAGCTGGAAATGATTCCAGTCCCTCGCGTTCAGCTGTACTTGAGGGTTGACGTCGCTTAGGCCGATGAGTCGTCCTGCTTCCCCTTCCTTGAGGCTGATCCGATATCGGGACGGCCAGGGGGAATTCTCCTCGGGTAGATTGCTGCGAAAGAAGATTCCCGACTCCCAGGACGATTCTCCCAGTGGTCTCCACTCCAGCTCCAATTCAAAGTCTCGGAATTGGTGCACGGAGCGAAGGAGTCCTTGCCCCTCGACCAAACGCAAGATGGGCGAGCCCGCTAGGGCATCCGGCTTGTCATCGGTCGTTTCGGAATCTTCGGAGTGAACCTCCACTTGCCCGCTTGTCACGACCCACTGTGCCATTTCAGCGTCGATGAGCGAATAAGAATAAGCCTCCTCGGAAGATGCATCCTCCCCCCTCACGAGACTCGGCCAGCCGATTGTGAGCAGCGCGAAGAGAGTCAGCAGGAGCCGAGTCCAGGAGCGTCGGAGCGAGCGGAATCGTGTCGATGAGGCGGCCTGGGAGGGGCGGGGATAAGTTTCAGGCATGGGACGAGATCGCTCCAGGGAAATGGTTGGGTGGTCAGTTCTCGCTCCTCTCGCGCTCCTCTCGCGCTCCGAGGCCGACTTATTCTAATCCGTCGCCTCGTCGGAATACACACGAGCAGATGGAGGGGGGCGTCCAGACGATCGCATGCTCCGCTACTCGACGCCCTTCACCGGAATGTTACCATGGGGTGGGTTCCGAGGTGGGTTTCGAAGGTGGGTTGCTGGTTTCGTGATTCGAGGAGGCGAGGCAAAACGGGAATGCTGATTCAACGGTTCTCGCTGAGAGCGTTGTTTGTATTGATGACGCTTGTTTCGGTGATTTTTCTGATGTTGCCGTACGCCTTGCGGGGATCGCCGGGCCCGGCGGCCCTGTTGATTGTCTGTTTTTTTCTGATGGTCACCTTCCTCCATTACGCTCTCGCTTTTTCCATTATCTGGTTGATGGCGAGGATATTTGGCAGGAGCCGAGTGACTCCACAAAGTCCCTTTGCGAGCGACGTGCCACCCAAACAGATCATTCCTCCCATGTCTTGACAATTCCGCCGCCAGGCGAGCGGGACCTTTTACGGAACCGCGGAACCGCGGAGCAACGAGGCTCGCCGTGAAGCGACGCGGTGGGCTTGGAGCAGTTTCGGATGAAATTCAGGAGCGACTTCCCCATCCACGCCACTCGGCGGATTGCCCGTGGAACGACCCGACTCGCCACCGAGGTGACTCGGATGTCGGGCCTCGTTGCGGCCCTCCTCGTCTTCTGGATAGGGGCCCCGCCGTTGCATGCGGGTTCGGGCCAGCGGGTGGTCCTTCCGGTTCGAGCGTCGGATGCCGTTCACGGAGTGCGGCTCGAGATCGACACACGCTGGGTGGATGGAAACGGCTATCGTCCCGTCCGGGTGCGGCTCTGGACTGAGCCGTCGATTCCCTCTCCGCGCGGGCGGACATTCCAGGTAACACTGACCCCCGTGATTCCCGTTGGACGAGGGGCGAGGCGAGCTGGGACAGCGAATCCGGTCGTGTCGAAGTGGTCCTCCGTCTCCGTGTCGGAATCGGTCCGTCTCGAAGAAGGAGAACGGTATGGTGAGGCGACCATGCTGATCCCCCAATCGTCGACCTGGTCGGCGCTTCGAATTGCTGTCCAAGAGCAGGGGCAGCTATTGTGGGAGTGCAGCGACTCGGAGGGATACGAACTGGAGCGTGCCGTCGAGGATTGGACCGAAATGGCTCCCAGCGTGCTGATCGTTTCCCGACATTTCCCCAAGTATTCCGAAAGGTCGTCTCGATGGTTGGATGACCGGGAAAAGGAGCAGTCTTCCGGGGAAGCTTCTCGGGAAAAACAGGGGTTGTTGCCGCAATTCCCGGAACTGGCCTTCCAGTTCGGTCTGCAGCGGTCGGGGCTCCCCCTGCAAGAGACTGCGGGGCCATGGACTGACGAGGACTTGGGACGTTTGGCCGAACAGTCGGCCAAGTATGAATTCGTCGCCCTGGACGACATTCCCGATCACTGGATTGGGTTGAGCTGCGTCGACTTCATTTTTATCGAATGGCGGGATGTCCGGGCGCTGGCTGCCGAGGCTCCGGAAAAGTGGAATGCGATGCGGGCCTGGGTGGAGGGAGGCCAGACACTGTTTGTCCACGGGATCGATGATGGGTTTGCCGAGTTGTCGGAACTCGAGCCGTTGTTGGGACTCCGCGGAAGCGATCTCGCCATGACTCCCGAGGCGGCTCGCCATGGCCTGATGGAATCAGAAGGTTCCGTGGCTGCGGAGGCTGATGCGGAGGATGCCGTCGAGGAGAATGCTGTTGGGGAGGATGCCGTCGGGGAGGAGTCGGCGGCCGTGGAGGGAGAGGGCAACGAAGTTGATCCGGAGGAAGAAAGAATCGCGGGCGACTTGGCTGCTGCTTCACTGCGGAGAAGGGGCTGGATGCCGCCCCGTGAGAGCGATTGGAACTCGATACCCGTCCTACGCCTCGGCCCATTTCGCATGGGGGATGCCGCCGGGATCGGCGATCAGGAGGAGGAATGGCTCACGGTTCGATTCTTGGATCAGCTCTCGCCGAACTTCGCGTTGATGAGTGGTGGACTGTCGCGCGACCTGAGGTTGGGAAGTAACGAGGTTCGCGAACAAAGCTCGGGATTCCGTCTTCGCGAGGTTGGTTTGGGACGCGTGGTGGCGGTCACGGGACCGGACCCGTTTCTGCCTCGTGAGCGGCTCGCTTGGATGGTGAACTCGTTGGAATCGAAGCGGTGGTCGTGGGGCCAACGGCACGGTTTTTCGCTGCGGCGGGATAATCCGGATTTGCGACCGTTTCAAGTTCCGGGCCTCGGAGAGCCTCCCCGCGTCACATTCCTGTTGCTCATTACGCTCTTTGCCTTGGCGATCGGACCGCTGAACTACTGGGCCCTGTGGAGAATTCGTCGGCTTCATCTCTTGTTGGTGACGGTCCCCTTGGCGGCCTGTCTGGTCACGGTCTTGCTGTTGGTGTTGGTGGTGATCCGAGATGGGTTTCAGCCACGTGTTTACGCGCGGAGTCTCACGTGGTTGGATCAGCGTTCGGGGCGAGGAGTGACCTGGTCGACTCGAGCCTATTTCGCCAGTTTGCCCCCTTCCGACGGCTTAAGGTTCTCCGACCGATCGCTCGTCTACCCGCTCGACGTTCTCGTCCAGCCACATCCCGGCATGCCCGCCAATCGATCACCTCCTCTGCAACTGCGCTGGCAGGGGGAGCAGCATCTGCGGGGAAGTTACCTGCGCCCTCGCCGGACTCAGCATTACTCAGTCATCTCAGCCGGCAGTCAGTCCAACCGATTGAACTTGGAATCAAGAGGGGCCGACGGTTGGCAGGTGACGAACGAGCTGGGGGCCAACCTGCAGTTTCTGCTCCTGTGCACTTCGCCGAACGAGTACTACTACTCCCCTGCCCTGGCGGTCGGTGAGACTCGGCTGCTCGCTCCCCGAGGCGACTCGGATGCACGCAGCCAATTGCTGGGAATCTTCCAGGATTTCGACGACCCCCTGACTTCGGGAACAGCTCGGAGGGCCAGTAGCAACTGGCCGACGATTGACTCCACGGTCACCGAGCCGAGATTGACCACGGGGATCATGGAAACTTTGCTGAACGAGATTCGGACACAGCCCGAAAGAGTGTTGTCTCCCGGGCAATATCTGGCGGTTGTGGACTGGCCCGATTGGATGGATCTGGGGTTGGTCGAGGCTCGGCGTGAACCGAGTCTGCATGTCGTTTGGGGATCGTTCGACTGAGACGCGTTTGCTGTGAGGCCTGGAGATCAAGAACCAATGGTGGCTGGAAGCACGATGATCGACGTCCGCCGATTGCACCGCTTCTTCGGGGCAACTCGAGCCGTGGACGACATTTCGTTCGAGGTCCGGCGGGGGCAGGTGTTTGGCTACATCGGGCCGAACGGCGCCGGCAAGACGACCAGCATGCGTGTCCTGGCGACGATGGACATTCCGACTCGTGGAGATGCCTACATCGACGGATTTTCGGTGATCAACGACCCGGATCGGGTACGGCGTCGTTTGGGGTACATGCCCGACGCCTATGGTGCGTACCCCAACGTCAATTGCGAGGAATATCTCGACTTTTTCGCTCGGGCCTACGGATTGATGGGGGCCGAGCGGCGGCGGGCGGTCCGGCGGGTCATCGAGTTCACTCGCATGACGCCGCTGCTGAACAAACCGATGCAGGGACTTTCCAAGGGGATGAAGCAGCGGCTCTGCCTGGGCCGCGCGCTGATCCACGATCCTTCCGTGCTGATCCTGGACGAACCCGCGGCGGGACTCGACCCCCGAGCCCGAATCGAACTGCGGGAAATGATCGGGCAATTGGCCGCCGATGGCAAGACGATCCTGATCAGCTCGCATATCTTGACCGAACTGGCAGAAATGTGTCATGTGGTGGGGATTGTCGAGAAAGGGAGGCTGTTGGCCACGGGATCGGTGGAGGAGATTCGGCACCATCACGCCGATCCTCACGAAACCCCTTCCACGGAGATGCGAGTGCGGGTGTTGGCTCGGGCTCCCGAGTTGGCTCGCTGGTTGGAGGAGCGGCATGACGTCGATCACGTGGTTGTGGAAGTCGATCTGGTCCGATTTCCCTACTTCCAGGACCAGTCTGCTCAGGCAGTCCTGCTCCGCGAGATCCTCCGAGAGGGATTCGACGTGGTGGAGTTCGGGATGCGGGCCAGCAGTCTGGAGGATGTCTTTTTGCGCGTGACCCGAGGGGAAGTCCAATGACAACGGTGGAGAGCGCGCAGCGGTCGGAAATAGTGGCCGACAAGTCCCCGGCCGATACGGCAAACAGCGGGTGGGATCGGATGGATGGCTGGGTCGAGCGGATAGGGGACCGCTTGAATCCCATTCTGGTGAAGGAGGCGAGGCAAGCCCTCAAAAGTCGCCAGTTCCTGGTTACTTTTTCACTGCTCCTGTTTTGTGGAGTCGGCTGGTCGTTCATCGTGGTCAGTCTGACCCGCGACGCAACTCGATTACAGCAGGCGGGTGGCATCGCCTTTGCCGGGTATTATGTGGTGCTGTCGATCCCCCTGTTGGTCATCATCCCTTATGCCACGTTTCAATCGCTGGCGGACGAACGGCACGAAGGAACTTTCGATCTACTGTCGATCACGTCGCTCTCCTCGCGCCAAATCGTGCTGGGGAAATTGACCAGCGCCCTGCTGCAGATGATGGTCTACTACTCGGCCCTTGCTCCCTGCATCGGATTTACCTATCTGTTGCCGGGAATCGATATATTGACCATCGGAGTCTTGCTGGCCTGGGCCTTGGTTCTCTCGGTGCTGCTCTGCACGTTCTCCTTGCTGTTGGCGGCGTTAACGCGCGAGTCTTCCCTGCAGGTGATCATCTCGGCAGCACTGGTGATCGTGCTGGTGTTGATCGCATGGGGTTGGCTGACCTTTTCCATTTCGGATTTTCTGGAATCGGCGGTCAGTCCTGTCGGCGAGCCTGAGTTCTGGGCTGTCAATTTGATGCTGGTCATGTTTGCCGGTTCGTTCATGCTGCTGTTCCTGGAGGCGGCCTCCGCGCGGCTTCGCTTTGCCAGCGCCAACCGGTCGACGACGCTGCGTTGGCTGATGCTGGTCCAGCAAATGTTGCTGGTCGGTTGGATTACCTTTGCAGCGGAATGGCAATCGATTTCATCGCGAGAATTCGTCGCTGGGTTGTTCATGGTCGGCGGCGCCTATTGGGGAATCATGGGGTTCATGTTGACGGCCGAGTTGGGAGAGTTATCTCCGCGGGCACAGCGGGATCTTCCCAGAACGGCATTCGGGATGCTGTTCCTCACCTGGTTCAATCCGGGGAGCGGCACCGGATACCTGTTCACGCTGCTGAACATGCTGTTGCTGATTGAATTCGGGCTGTTCTATTCCATGGGTCGTTCGGCGGTGGGGGGAATCTCGGTCAGCGAGGGCACCTTTGGATTACTGATTTTGGGTTACCTGGCCTTCTACCTGGGACTGGGGCGTCTGGCGATCATGGGGCTTCGCCGATTCGTTCCGGTTCCTTTCGTCTCAGCCGTCGCACTCCAGGTTCTGATGGTCCTGGGAATCACCTCGGCCCCCTTCCTGGTGATGACCGTGATGGACTGGGATGATCAATTCTACGTCTGGTATCAAGCGACCAATTGGGTTTGGACGTTGTCCGAGATTCTAGAATATGGGGGAAACTGGACGCGTGAGCGAACGATCGCGGTTTCGCTGGTAGCCGGTTCGGCCATCCTGGTTTTGCTGGCGAATCTCTTCCTGCTGGCCCGTGAAGTGACTCGCACGCGAATCGCCACCCCACGCCGCGTGTTGGAGGAGGATGTAACTCCGGTGGAACTGGAGGCTTGATCAGGCTTCGTTGATGGGCGATGCGTGGCGCGGAGGATCGGTGGAGTTCAAGCCTTGGCTGCTCGGTCCATTTTCGAGCAAGCGGGCTGCTCCCCACTTCGTCTCCAAACGGGTGATTTCGTCCAGCAGCCATTCGATTCGAAAAGGTTTCGAGATCAGGCTGGCGATCCCCAGGCTGGACAACTTGCATGCCTCGTCATGGCGAGGGAAATTGACCAAGACCACGGACGGAGACTGCCGTAGGAGCGACGATTCCTCCTCAAGCCGCCCCCACTCCAGTTCGTCCAACTGCTCCGTGTCCCAGACGATCCCGGCCAAGCGGTAGGGCCGCGGACGGAGAGCACGTGCCGGCCACCAGACACATTCCAGCCCCCCCGGGCGCATGCATGCGGCGAGCGATTCGAATGTCAGCCACGTTTCGGTGCGGATCAACCAGACCCCCGTTCCCGGGCGTGGCGAGAGACTGTCACTTGTCTTTCGTGGCGTCGGGGGAATTCCGCGGGATCCGTCGGAATACTCCGCTGCCTGCAGGAACCGCTCGGGCTCGGAAGCCGTTCGCGGCAGTTTCCAGATCTCCCCTGCCTGAAATGGACGATCCGTTGGAATCCTTGCCTGGATTGACGACCGCTCGGTGCCCGTCTCACCCGTCAGGGCGGGAAGCAACTGAAGCCAATAGAGTCGCGCGATCCCCTTCCACGGGATTCCCGTGCGCATTTCCCCTTCGCACCAACTGCCGAGGACCGCCAGGATCGGCGTGAGGGGGACAGTGGCGTGTAGCCGTTCGATTTCATGCGAGTTGATCTGTCCCGGTCGGGCCTGTCCGATCAGGATCAAGTCGTAAATGGGGAGGCTGGAGGAGAGAAGATGAGCGACCGCCGCGCCGACTTCTTCGAATCCTTGCCAGTCGGTGTTTGATTCCAGCCAGTCACGCGCTTCGAGAAACTCGGAGTGCCGGAAGTCACCGACGAAGAGAACTCGCAATCGGCTGACAGTCATCAGACACCCCTCCGCCGCGCGTCGAACCAGAGGTTACCGCCGGTCCACGGGGCGTGGCCACGCGTTCTCGCAATGTCGGGGGCCTGATCCGTCACAATTCCGCTTCAAACTGTTGGATGACTTCGAGCATCCGATACTTATCCTCGGCATGGCGAAGGTCGCTTAGCATGCCGGGCGCCGAAAGGATCCGACTCAATCGGGCCAAGGTTCGAAGGTGTTCGCTATCGGTGACCGAACAGATCAGGAAGAAGATATCCGTCAGGGTCCCGCGAGCCCCTCCGAAGGGAATTCCGCTGGGGGTGCGGCCAAGTGCGAGGAAGGGTTCGGCGAGAATGGTCGTCATGGGACGGCGGGGGTGCAACAGGGCGACGCCGTTATCCAATGCGGTGGGATACAGGGTTTCTCGAGCCCGCACGGCCTCGGCCATCTTGGGCGGATCCCAGAGATGACCGGTTTCGGTTCCCAACTGGATCATGGCATCAATGGCCGAGCGGGCTGTCTTGGCCGGGAGTTCGGCCGAAATGGCATCGGTGGAAAGTAAGTCGGCGATGCAAATCACCTCGTCGGTCGGTTCGTGGCCTTGAAGGACATCCTCCATGGCGGCCAATTCCCCTTCGTCGAGTGCCCCGATTCGCTCCTCAAGCCAATGATGCACCTCGGCGGGTGAAAATCGCCACTGCCCGGCAATCTTGCGACCAGGCAATTGGCCTCGATCGGCCATCTTCTGGACTTGCGGCGCCGTCAGATGCAGGTGCTTGGCCAGTCCCTCAATGTCAAAGTCCTCCTGGCTCATGCTCATGGTGATTCCGGCTCCTTTTCGAGTCGCGGAACGAGCACCAGACGCACTCGAGTACCGACGGTGGGGATTCGTTCCGTGAACGCCTCGAACAACAGGTCGTCATCGGATTGGCTGCTTTCGATGGGAAGATCGAGAGTCGCCGTGGAAAAATTCGAGACGCAGATGAAGTCTCCGCCGTCTGCATTGTAGTGACGTTTGCCGGTCGATTCGTCTTCCCAGAAACTACTCCCGACAAAGACCCAGGGATAGGACAACTCGCGGCCCGATCGTGCCTGCCGCACCCACTGCTGGGCTCTTGCCTTTTGAGGTTTCCCCTCACGGTCTTTCCAAAGGACAAAGATATCAACTTCGGTGCCCGTTGGTGGCGAGTACTCGGGTTGGAATTGGGCGGGCGTGCCTGGTTTGGCTCCCACCGCCAACAATCCGGCGTGCACGGTGGAGGGAGGTGCCAACACGGCCACAATGGATTCGTGTTCCTTCGTGCCTCGCGGACAGGCGAACATCTCCAAGGTCCCCCTTCGCAGGGCGATGATGCCGTCCACGACAACCAATTTCCGCCGAGGATCCATCCAGACATCGTGTTGGGGAGAGAGTCGAATGAGGCCGGGCAGGTCCATGACCGGTTCTTCCTTCGCCTCGCCCGACGGGGACGTTGGGGGTGACGAATCGGGGCCGAACTGAAATGCTCCAGCCCGATCACTCGTCAGAAAGGCCAGCATGAAACCGGCCAGACAGCCGGCAACCGTCAGCGCCCTGAAAACCGTGGAAACTTTGGAAACGGAATTTTGGTCTGAAAATAACGACATGTAATTTCGAGCTTCCGTGGAGAGGTTTTTGAGGGGGTTCGAGGGGGTTCGAGGGGATTCGAGTGGGGAAGTCGTCCTCTGGGGAGTAAAGTACCAATTCGCGTCCCTGCTCCCATTCTAGCAACAAATGGGTTGGTTGTAGGGAAAAACCGTTGAATGTTTGCCGGTTGGGGGCGGGAGTCGCATTCGTCGGAAGGACCGACCCAGTGGTCATCGGCTCCTCCTCTGACTAAACTGCTCGAATCAGCCAGTTTCCCCTTTTGATGCTCACGGAGAGGTTACCATTCGCGGATGACCAACCCAGCTTTTTCCGATGTTCCGTCCAGTACGCTGCTCCCCAACGCCCGTCGTCCGAAGGGGGCCAAGGGGAAACGGCACGAACCACTTCCTCTCCACGCGATTCTGCCGCACCCGCCTGACGTTTCCCCTTTGCTCTGGGGAATCGATGCTGAACTCGTCCCGCCACCTCTCCAACGCCGACTGCTTGACCTCGAGGCATGGATCCGCGAGGGGACTCGGACCAAGAAGGGGACGTCTGGTCGAGGCAAGAGCCGGCAGGCACATCAGATTCTGGGCGAGGAGTGGCGAGAAAAAATCAGCGATTGGTTGGCCGGCGTGGACGCTTGGCTTCATGAGTCGCCGGATCAGCGGTCAGGACAGTTTGTGTTGACCGGGCTCGCTTGGTGTCATGCGCTTCCCCTGCTCGACGCGATCCAGACGACGGAAGTCACCGAGCGGCTGCACCGAATGCTTCAGCGAATCGCGCGGGAACCGATGGATGTGGTCGCCACGACCAACCCTTGGACCTTTCAATTGCTGGGCGAACTCGGTTTTACCCTGGCACATTACTTCCCCCATGATCCGGTGGATGGCGGTTTGAGGGAGCCGAGTCGTGAGTCGTTGACGCACGGCATTTGCGAATTGACCGACGGCGAGGGGCAGGTCCACGTCCGACACTTGCCCTGGATGCTTCCTCTGCTGGCCAGTTGGACTCGCTCCGAGTCCCTGGCTCGGGCAGACGCCGGCAGAGGGTCATGCTTTTTGCAGGAAGGGGAGGATCAATTTCGTTGGTTCGTGCAGCAGGTTCTGAGATGGATGCGCCGGGACGGATATCCGCTCGCCTTGGCCGGTGGGCCGCGAGAGGGAACCGGGGAACGCGATTTATGGCAAGCCGTCTTGGACATTCAAGATGAACCCGCCACTCAGTTCCTGGCTGCCACCATGTTGCCGAAACGGTGGGGGCTGGCCGATCGACGGGACGCACCATCGAAGGAGGGAGCCCCCCCCGACTTGTCGATGGTCGCTGAATGGGCGGAACTGGCCATTCTGCGAACGAATTGGGAACGAAATGCCGCACAGCTGGCGGTCACCTTCGCCAATGGGAAACTTCGGTCAGAATTGACCTCTGGAAAACGAGTGATCTGGTCGGGGGATAGTCTTCCCCGCGTGCGAGTCAACGGCCGGGATCTGGTCGTGCAAGGCGAAGCCGATCTTACGTGCACGTTCAGCGACGAGGACGCGGAGTATGTCGAGTTGGAGTTCGACTTGGGAAGCGACTGGCGTTTGCAGCGACAGATGCTGCTCGGCCGAGGTGACAACTTTCTGTTACTTGCCGACGCCTTGTTGGGACCGGAAACGGCGGCGATCGAGTATGCTCATACCTTGCCGTTGACCGAGGAAGTCGAGTTCCGGGGGGAAGGTGAGACGAACGAAGGTTGGCTTGTGCAGGGAGATCGCCCCGTGGCGCTCGTGTTGCCGCTGGGGTTGCCCGAGTGGCGGGCCAGTCAAGGGAATGGCACGTTGTCGTCCGGCGCCGAGGGGGTAACGCTGAGCCATCAGGTCAAGGCTTCCCACCTGTTCGCCCCCTTGTTCATCGACCTGGGACCGAAACGCAATCCCAAGCCCCACACCTGGCGGCAGCTTACCGTCGCGGAAAGCCTCAAAATTCAACCTCCCGATGTCGCCGTGGGTTACCGAGTTCAGATTGGCAAGAGGCAGTGGGTGATCTATCGTTCCCTTCAGGCTCCCGCTTTGCGGACCATCTTGGGACAGCATTTCTCACAGGAGTTCGTCATGGGGCGATTCCGAACCGACGGACAAGTGGACCAGATTCTACAGATCTCCTGACTCAGCACGGCGCGGCATGTCCGACCCATCCCTGCTTTCCATCCTGACTGGCAATCTGGCTCGTATCCAGGAGCGGATCTCGGCAGCCGCTCACCGCGCGGGGCGAGATCCCGCCGACATCACGCTGGTGGCCGTCACGAAGTATGTCGACACCCAACTGACTCGACTGCTTTTTGAGGCGGGCTGCCGTCACCTGGGTGAGAGCCGGCCGCAAGCTTTGTGGAAGAAAGCAGAGGAACTGTCGGACCTTCCTATCGAATGGCACCTGGTGGGACATCTCCAGCGGAACAAGATCCGCCAAACGATTCCCTTCGTCTCATTCATCCACTCAGTCGATCGGCGATCGCTGCTGCAGGCACTAGTGGCCGAATCGCGGCGGATCACCGCGGCCCCTGTTTCCGTGCTGCTGGAAGTTAATGTC
>JBJHCD010000044.1:0-9769 GCA_050485845.1 Pirellulaceae bacterium
ACATGAACTTCATGCTGATCCTCAACCAGCCGAATCAAGGTCCCCCCCATGCTGATCACATCGTCATCCGGATGCGGACTGAAACAGATCACCCGCTGAGGCTCCTTGCCGCCAGGATGGTACTCGATGGTCTTCATCATCCAGGAGAAGACTCGGTGAGCCAACCGCTGGGCGGGACCGTGGTGGCGAAGCAACTGATGCAGGTTATGGTTGCGGAAGTCGTCGTCTTCCAGTTTCAGCAATGCCTTGCCCGTCTGTTCGCTCAGCCAAAGCATGGCTCGCTTGATCCGCTCATCGGTCCATTCGATCGCCCCGGTCAGCCAGGGCGTTGCACAGCCCACCAGCTTCTTGGCGGCCGCCTCATCCAACAGCACGGCGGCATCCCCCTGCTCCTGGAGAAAACTGGCCGGAACCCGCTCGGTGATCGCCCCCTCGCAAGTCTGCTTGATGATCGACGCCTTGTGCTCTCCCAAGGCCAGCAGCAGAACTTTCCTGGCTTCCAGTATGGTCGCCAGGCCGAGAGTGATGGCTTGAGCGGGAACGTTCTCCTCGCCGTAGAAATAGCTGGCCGCGGCACGTCGAGTCACTGGGTCGAGCGTACAGAGTCGCGTTCGGCTGTGCCGGTGACTGAAGGGCTCGTTGAAGCCGATGTGTCCGTTCCCTCCAATTCCCAGGAGCATCACGTCGATTCCACCCGCCTGCTGAATCTTCGCCTCGTAGTCCCGGCAGTAGGATTCCAGGCGATCAAGCGGAACGGTTCCGTCAGGAATGTGAATGTTCTCCGGCGGGATGTTCAGGTGCTGAAAGACATGCTCGTGCATCCAGCGATGATAGCTCTGGAGCGAATCGGCCGCCAAACCGTAGTACTCGTCCAGGTTGAAAGTGATCACTCGAGAAAAATCGATCTCACCCGCCTGATACATCCGGACCAGTTCACGATAGACGCCGACGGGTGTCGAGCCGGTTGGGAGGCCGAGCACGGCGTCTTGGCCCAAGGAGTTCCGTTCCCGGATCACGCCGGCGATGATCAACGCCACGTGTTGAGCCAGCTCGCGACCATTTTCGAAAACGTAGGTGGGAATTTGCGTCCCGGGGACTTGACGAATCTGAGGTCGAGTCGGGTTGGGGGGAGGAGTTGAGGGATTGCCGGTCATGCCGCCCGTGTTCCTTCTCTACGAGGTGGGACAAATGCTGTGGTGAATGAACAAATTGTCGCGATGAATAACTTCTTCATAGGGGCGATGGCCGAGGATTTCCGCGATTTGCTGCGAACGCATTCCCCGGATGCGGATCAGGTCGCCCGACCCGTAATTGGTCAGGCCTCGAGCTAACTCCAGCCCCTGGTCGTCCCGCACGGCGACCACGTCCCCCTTGCGAAACTCTCCCTCCACACGCTCGATTCCAATTGCCAATAAACTCCGTCCCTGACGACAGATTGCTTGGCTCGCCCCGGCATCCAAGTGCAAGGTGCCGCGGGGCTGAGCGGAAAAACCGATCCATCGTTTCCAGGGAGTGATCGTTCTGCCCTGGGCCAGGAACGCGGTTCCCACCACCTTGCCCGCCAGGATTTCTCCGAGCACGCCTGGCCGCCGACCACTCCCCAAAATCACGTTTTCACCGGAGGAAGTCACGATTCTAGCGGCCCGGAGCTTGCTGAGCATGCCCCCCTTGCTCAGACCCGATCGAACATCGCAGACGTAGGCATCCAGAGTGGAATCCATTCGCGTGACCGTGGAGATCAATTGCGCGTCGGGACGAGACGGGTCGCCATCGAATAGACCCTCCACGTCCGACAAGATGATCAGCAGCGGAGCACCCAGCAGGGTCGTGACTCGAGCCGCCAGGCCGTCATTGTCACCAAAGGTCGCCATCAGCTCTTCGACCGCCACGGTGTCGTTTTCGTTGATGATCGGGATCGCTCCATATTCCAACAGGCAAATGAGCGTGTTGCGGACATTGAGATACCGGGAGCGATGGTCAAGATCATCCGCCGTCAGGAGGACCTGCGCCGCATGACGTCCATAGATCCCCAGGGTGCGGTCGTAGGCTTCGATCAGGCGTGCCTGGCCAATGGCAGCCACGGCTTGCAGTCGAGCGACGTCGGTCGGGCGTTCGGCCAGCCCGAGTTGGCTCATGCCGGCCCCAACCGCCCCCGAGCTGACCAGGACCACCCGTCGGCCCGACTCTTGGATCTGATGCAGTTCCTCGGCCAATTGATGGATCCGTTCAAAGTTCAAGGCCCCATCGGGGTGAGTCAGCACGCGAGTTCCGACCTTGATCACCACGGTGTGCGCGGCGGCAATGATTTCCTGACGCACAAGATCGGTCATACGGGCCTTTCCGGCACCCATGGAGTGGTGCCCCAACCGGGAACATGCCGGGCGGCGCCCGACTCGTTCCGATGGACTTGTCGCTCGGGATCGTCGCTCGGAAGTGTCATTCGCAAATCTTGCTCGGGATCAAGCAAAGTCGAATGATCCATCCGGCGATCAGGTACGGGATGGGCTCGATTCGAGTCCCGACGTGAGACTGCTTCGGGGATCCGGAAGCGGCGGCTCGCCTGCGAGCCGATGACGGGTCGCCCGGGACTTTTCCGCTTCCACGGCCCCGATTATCTCGATCTCCCCCCAATTCTGGCAAGCCCCAAGCCATGATCTTCCGAGTCGCCTTTTCACGACATCCAAGACTCGTTATTCGGCAGATTCCGTCGGGAGTTTCTGGAACAAGGATTCTCGGCGAGAGTACTGAAACAGACGCTCGAATCCTTCCGCCAACCGGGCCGGGAATCGGGGCCCCCGTGGCTCGCCCCATGAACCATCGAGCCGTCAGATTCCTGGGAAAGTGCCGAGCGAGGCCGAGCGGGGGTGGTACTGGGGAACCCAGGGCACCCCGCGCGGGTTGGTTGTTTTCTTGCCTCCCGAAGACGACACTAAGGAAAGGGGTACGATCAGCCATAGAGGTGACGATGAGCGAACTAAATCACGAGTGCGGCGTCGCGGCGGTTTACCATTTGCCAGGTGAACAGGTCAGTCCACTCTGTCCCATGGGGGATCCCACCCAGGTTTCTCGCCTCCTCCCCCGAATGCTGTTGGATATTCAGAACCGCGGTCAGCTGGCGGCGGGAATGTCGACCTACAACCCCAAGCGGGATCAGCTTCTGGAGACCTACAAGGACATCGGGACGGTTGCTGAAGTGTTTCGGCTCTCGCACCGCGGCAAGAGCGAAAGCCTGATGCGAGAGTATGCCGGTTGCGCGGCCATCGGTCATGTGCGTTATGCCACCTGTGGCGAAGACGATCGAAGCTACGCTCAACCGTTCGAACGCCACCACCTCGAAAAGCGGAAGTGGTTCAGC
Source organism: Pirellulaceae bacterium (assembly GCA_050485845.1). Classification (GTDB taxonomy): domain Bacteria; phylum Planctomycetota; class Planctomycetia; order Pirellulales; family Pirellulaceae; genus JBJHCD01. Next base: position 3,356 of record JBJHCD010000044.1, read on the forward strand.
TTTGCCTTCAACGGTCAATTGGCGAATTACCAGGACCTGCGCTGGCAACTTCTCAACGGCGACGACCACCACTTGGCTCGGGAAACCGATACCGAAATCATCATGCACGAGATCAGTCGTGAGATGAGCGGCGATCGGCGTCCGACTTTCGCGAAGATCATGGAGAGCGTCAGCCGACGCTTCGACGGTGCCTATAGCCTCGTGTTGCTCAACGCGCAAGGAAACATGCTGGTGGCCCGTGATCCACTCGGAATCAAGCCGCTCTGCTACGCCAAGGAGGGGCCTCTGTTCGCCGCGGCGAGCGAAAGTGTCGCCCTGCTCAACTTGGGCTGTTCTCCCGAGAACATCAAGTCGCTCGAGCCCGGCACCGCGATTACCATTGAAAATGGTGAATTTCGCATCGAACGCTTTACGGAAGTGAAGCAGCGGGCCCACTGCTTTTTTGAATGGATTTACTTCGCCAACGTGGCCAGTACTCTGGACGATCGCAGCGTCTACCTTTCACGGACTTCGCTGGGGGTCGAACTGGCTCAACTGGAATTGGCCGACCCACGTGTCCCGTTGGATGAAGACACCATTGTGGTCCCCGTTCCGGACACCAGTAAGGCGGCGGCGGATGCCATGGCCTTCGAACTGGGAATCCCGTCTCGGGAAGGCTTGATCCGCAATCGCTACTCCGGTCGGAGCTTCATCGAGGGGGGGGCCAACCGGAAACAGAAGGCTGCGGCCAAGTACACGCCACTTCGTGAAGTGCTGGAGAACAAACGAGTCCTGCTCGTGGAGGACTCCATTGTCCGCTCGACTACCATGAAAGTACTGCTGAATCGAATCCGCGATCTCGGAGGGGTTCGGGAGATTCATGTCCGAGTTGCCTGTCCGCCGATCATCGCTCCCTGTTTTTACGGGATCGATATGTCGACCATTGATGAACTCTTTGCTCCGCGATTCCTGCGTGGGGCCGAATTGACCGCGGAAGCTCAAGAGGAAATGGCCCGAGTGCTCGGCGCCGACTCGATTCGCTACCTCCCGGTCTCGTCCATCGCTCGCGCGGTCGGCACGGATCCGTCGAGACTCTGCCAGGCTTGCATTACTGGTAACTATCCGACTCCCAGCGGACAGAATCTCTACCAGATTGCCTTGGAGAATCGAGGGCAAGATGACGCCCGCCGGACCTACGAGGCCATCACGTCTCCGTCTTGAGACGTGGGGCGTCCGTCTAGAGACGTGGAACTCTCTTGGATCAAGGTGGGAGTCCGTCGGAATTCAGCGCGGAACACCGGGAGATCATTCAGCCGCATTCGCCGTTCAAAGTGAGTTCGGTAGTCGTTGGTGTCGGCTTCCGGACGGTCGACAATCGGAAGCGGCCCCTCCAGATTCGTTTCCTTCGCAATCAGCCGGAGCGTTGCTTGGAAGTACTCTTCCACGTCCGTTCGAAAGTAAAGGATTCCTTCCGGTCGCAAGACTCGTTCAATGTCCTGCAGGAAGGCACCATGCAAGACTCGCCGCTTGCGATGCCTTCTTTTCCACCAGGGGTCGGGAAAATAGACATGGACCGCTCGCACGGACCCCGTCTCCAGGAACTCGCGAAAGAAACGGACGCCGTCGCCATCGAGAACTCGAGCATTCACGGACTGCTGGCCGGCAAGTCTTGCGGCCGCGAACCGCGCATAGCGGGGGGAGATTTCGATGCCGAGAAACCGGCGAGTGGGCCATTGCTGGGAGGCCTGAGATAAAAACAGGCCCTTGCCCGTTCCAACTTCGACTTCCAGTTCCCCCGGGACCGAAAAGTACGCATCGGGGTCCCAGGGAGGCGTCAACTGGCTGAGCTGCAGCAGATGTTGGCTGACGTCGACGTCGGACTGGATTTTCGGTAGATGTCGACGACCCATGCCAATGCTTAACCGTTCGTCTTCAGGTCTTGCAGGGCTTGCACGGGAATGGGAATTCCACGCATCTCACCCTCGATCACTCGGCTGTCCCCGACCCAACCCTCGAACCGGCTGACGACCATCCGTCGAGGGCGTGCCTTCACCAATTGGCAGGCAATGACGAGCCGATCGCCAGGAATGACCGGGTCTCGGAATCTCACGCCGTCCACTCCCCCGAACCCGACCATGTCGGCCCCCAGCAGGTTGTGCTTTTGCGTGAAATAGCTGCAAATCTGGGCAGCGGCTTCCAGCATCACCACGCCCGGCATCAGGGGCATGCCAGGCATGTGCCCGCGTACCCAAAACTCATCCCGCGTGATGTCCTTGTAACCGACGCAGATCTTCTGGTCCAAGTCTTCGAAGGCGATTGCCGTCAGTTGCTCCATCTCGTGACGCTGCGGATTCAAACGCCGGATCTCGTGGATATCCGCGATGACCTGGGTCAAATCGATCGTGGAGATGTCGATAATCGAAAATGAGCGGGACACCCCATCTCCTCCTTTAGGGCGTGCGAACGTGACGCCGCTTGGCTCGGCGTGCCTTGGCATTCGCGGGACGCTTGCCGTGATTCGCTTTCTTGGGGGTCCGATGCGGTTTGGCCATGAGGTTCGTCTCTTTCGTGCTGAATACAGAAGAAGGGCATGCGGCTTCGACGGTTCTCCACCGAATCACCCCGGTAGGTTACCAACTTCCCGTCCGACTGAGAAGGTGTTTAATCGGACCGGATTTCGCATACTTCGCATCGCCAGGAGTGCCGGCAGGGTGACCAGGGACGAGATCATGCAACAGAAGACCCCGATGGTCAGTACCTGGCCCAGGCTCCGCAGGCCTTGGTGGTGGGCGAGCATGAGGCTGCCGAAGCCGAGCATGGTGGTGGCCGAGGTGAGGACGATGGCCGAGGCCGTGGCATTCCCGAGCACGTAGAGGCTTCGCTGGCGACGATAGTCGTGCACCACATGCACCCCGTCGTCCAGGCCGATGCCGATAATCAGGGGGAGAACGATCATGTTGGCGGCATTCAGCGGGATGCCCAGCAGCCCCAAGAGGCCGAAAAGCTGGAGGATTCCCAACGTCAGGGGGACCAGGGCCAGGAGGCTGATCCGCAAGCTCCGGAAATCGAGAATCAGCACGATCATCACGGCCAGCATCGCGTAGATGGCTGCGTGGACATAACTGCGTTGCATCTGTCGTGAAGCATAAAACGTCTGGACCGGATGACCGGTAACTCGCGGATCAACTCGTTCAATCTCCCGGACGAACCGTTCCAGACGATCCATGTTCCAAATATCGCCCTGCCCGAAAATCCGCATTAAGTGATGACCCTGGGGGCTCATGAATCGCTCCCGCCACGACGCGGGTAAATCGTCCAGAACGGGAGGAGAACTGTGCGAGTACTTCGCCAGTTGTTCGAGTCGCTGCCAGGTGTCCCGAGCCCAAGCCGATTCAAACTGTTGGAGTCGAGTGCCGCAGACCGTGGGAGACAATTGGGAGACGGCCTCGCGAAGCCGCCGCAAGCCCTGACGAAATTCGGTCAGTTCGGGTTCGTCCCCGACCATGTCCGTCGCCATTTCCACGGCTCGCTGGAGGCTCAGCGCCGACTCCAGCGGATCACGCAGCGGCAGCGGCGGGGGGGATTCCGGGACTTCCGAGAGAATGTCTCGAATCCGCTGGATCTCATTCAGCATCCGCTGACTTGGTGGAGTGAGGTAGGAAGCGATTTCCTCCACGCGAGAGACGCTGGGAAGTTGCAACAAGGCCTCCTTCCGCTCCAGGATCTCTTCCGGCGAGTCGGCCATCGACACGGCGAACCAAACGCTCTGATCCCCCAAGTCCAGCAGTCGTCGCTCCCACAACACGCTCTCCAAATCTTCGGGCTGAAGATTCAGCAGGTTGTGGTCGAATTCGAGCCGAGGTAATCCCGTGGCGAGGACCAGAGTCGTCAGCAATGTCATGACGAGGGCAAAGCGAGGGTGTCGAGTGGCTGGACGGCAGACGGAACCGATCGGAAGTGGGCGAGGTGCCACGGTGGCAAGTCGGCTCTGTTCACAGACCATCAGGAGGGCGGGCAGGGCGACCAAGGAGGCTGCCAGGCAGAGGATCACCCCACCACCGGCGATCACCCCCAACTCGGCAATCCCCGTGAAATGAGTCATCGCCGCGGCGCCGAAGGCCAGTGATGTCGTCACCGCCCCGGTGGTCAGGCCTGGGCCCGCTTCGGCGACCGTCTTGGAAATCGCGTCCGCGAGGCTCGGTTCCGTGCTTCGAGCCTCCGTGAATCGAGTCAACAAGTGAATTCCAAAGTCGATCCCTAGTCCGATCAGGATCGCTCCAAAGGAAATACTGAGGATATTCAGGTGCCCGACGCTCGCCGTGATGTAACCGAAGGACCAGGCAAGGGCGAGCATCAGGCTCGCCACCGCCAACAGCGGGAGTCGCCAGTGCCCGAATCCGACGATAAACAGGAGCGACACGGCCAGCAGGCTGAACAGGGTGGCCCGAGTCATATCCTGCTGGCTCACTTGCATCTCGTCATGCTCGAGAATGGGGAGCCCGGTCAGGCCGACTTGAATGTCGGGATATTCCCGCGCGGCTTTTTCGACGAGTTGCTTGAGGAACCGAATGTCCTCCGCTGACGGCATGATCCCTTGGGAAGTGCGGGCGATGGAAACCAGAATGAAGCCGAGTTTTCCGTCATTGGCGGTCAAGTGTCCGGTGGGGGAGATACCCAGTTCGGGCGTTTCGATGATTTGGCTCCCGGGAAACCGGTAACTGGTGGGAGCTTCCACGGACAGCAAGATGCTTTCCAGGGCAGCCACCCCCTCTCGCTCAGTCGTGGCCTCGAAGGTGGTGACCGCGAAAGGGATGTCGTCGTCGGCCCGATGGCTCATCGAATCGGCTTCCAGCACCGACTGCGTTGTGTTCAACAGCAAATTGGCAGCCGTCAGGCTCTCCCAGTTCTCCCCGAGCAAGGGGAGCGTCTGCCGAGCGAAGTCCGCGATCTGTTCTAATTGGCCTTCTTCCAGCAGATAAAGGCTTCGGGACTGTAGTTGCTCGGTGTCAAGCTGATAGAGCACGGAGCGGAAAAGGGTTCCTTGCTGATCGAGTTCGCTTCCCAGGTCGTTCAGGACTTCAGCGACCTGCTTGGCATCGCGACCTTCCACCACCAACACTGCATCGTCGTCTTCGCCGAATTCTTCCAGGTAGTGAACCCACCTCTGATGAAAGTCACTTTGTGGATTCAGCAGATCCAGCCGGCTGGTCTTCAGTTGCAGAGATTGCCAGGAGTACAATCCCGACAGTCCGGCCAGCAGTAGGCAGAGTGCCAAGGTGACGCGCGGCGCGCGAAGGATCCATCGGCGCGTGATATAGGACGCGGCCCGAGCGAACAGGGACAAGGGCGGAATCCTTTCCGCGAACATCGTGACTGTTTCTTTCGGGGGGAGATGGACAACGGTCGTAAGGAAGACAGGAGGCAACAAGCGGCGGATGGACGGACAGGCGAGCCAGCAACGAGCAGGTGGTCGTCTCCGCCGTCGGCTCGGCAACCCTGCCGCACTGTTCACCGCCTGCGGATTCTAATCCGATTTTCCCATTCGACCAAGACGAATCAGTCAACCATTCGGAAGCTGGGAGACAACAAGACGAATAGGGGGTTTAAATTGAATAAGGAAGTGGGGTGGAGTAAGAAAATGGCGAGGAATGAGGAATTGGCGTGGAATATGAGGTGAATGGCGGAAACATCGGACCGGAAGGATGACTTCGGAAAGAAATCGAATGAACCGCCGGAAGTCTGCGAAAGCAACCGCAGGATGAACCGCAGGGTGTCTTCGCAGGATCAACCGCAGGGTGTCTTCGCAGGATGAACCGCAGGGTGTCTTCGGATTAGCCTGCATGCCTCCGAAGTACTGTGTGTCCTGATTCTGCCGAGGGGATTCCTGGCACCCGCCACCGAAGAACGGTAGGGTGTCTTCGGATTAGACGTATGTACTCCGATTTGGGGTGTGGATATGTGCAGTCGGTGGGTTCCCCCGTTTCCCGCTTCCCATCGAGAAGCCGCCCCCCACCGCCAGGCGAAATCGGACGCTTGGCAAATCCGTAGGGTGTCTTCGGATGAGTCGCTGGGACTCCGTAGGCAAATCCATAGGGTGTCATCGAGGCAAATCCGTAGAATTCATAGGGTGTCTTAGAATTAGAGGACGCCCCGACGAGTTGTGGTGGCCAGCATGTTAATTGAGGGGGGCTCTGGTTGCCCGCCACCCAACAGCCGTAGGGTGGGCTGCGCAGAGTTGGGGGTTTGGGCCCGAACAGCCGTAGGGTGTCTTCGGATGAGACGCTGTACAGCCGAAAGGTGGCAGGTCTTGTTCCTGTGGAGGGCGGGTTCGGTTGTCCGCCTCGCGCCCACGCACCAGCTCCCACAGCCACGCGATTCCTGCTGCTGGACAAAATCCGTCGGGGGCCAAAATCCGCAGGGTGTCCTCGGAATCCT
>JBJHCD010000044.1:9779-14054 GCA_050485845.1 Pirellulaceae bacterium
CAGTTTTCCCACGGTGTCTTCGCATTCGACGCCGCCCCGCCGTGTTGTGCTGGGCAGGCGCGTATTTGCCGGGGTCTCTGGTTGCCCGCTACCGAACAACCCCGAACAACCGCCGGGTGTCTTCGGGTGAGTCGCTGGGACTCTGTAGCATGGCATCATATAGCTGTATCGAGGGGATTGCTGGTCGCCTGCTACCGAAGAACGGTAGGGTGTCTTCGGATGAGATGCATTCCCTCTGAGGTGGGTTGTTGAGTAGTTCAGTACAGGGGTGTCCTGGTTGCCCGCTTCCCATCGAGTAGCCGCCTCCACCGCCAGGCGAAATCGGACGCTTGGCAAGAGCCGCAGGGTGTCTGTGGATCTTGCCGGCGGATCCACGCTGCTAATTTAGCGCGGAGCTGCGGAGCCGCGGAGCCGCGGAGGTGCGGAGTCCCGGGGCTCGTCTGCGAGCCGATGATTCGCGGAGGGCCAGCTCGCCCGCGAGCCAATGGGCCGATTCGCGGGAGGCATAGCACAACAGCACAGCGGCGTGGAGGGCCGATTCGCGATGGTTGCTGTATTTCTCTGGGGCTCTGGGCCTCTGGGGCTCGGCGACTCTGCGATTTCTATTCCCAAACCCAGCGGACGGCCGGTCATCGATATCCTTGCAAAATCCAAAGACTCGTTCGCTTGGGAACGGTCGGTAGCTGACGGGTCCTTAAACGCTCGGGAAGCGAACTCCGATGATCGACGTGTGCCACGTCTGGTTTCGCTCGCGGACCCGACTAAGATACAGGCTTCTGTCGAGATCGAATGGCGCGGGGCTGGAGTTTCACCCTGGGTGAAATTTCCGCGGGGGTTCAGGTTCTTAGTGAGGGGGGGCGTGAATGGGGTCGGCTCAAGTCCAAAATCGTGGCACCACCACCAATTCAAGGCGACTCGGCCAGAATCATCGCCAAGGTCCCCAGGACCCGCGGCGGTTCCAGCAGAACCTCTCCACGGCTCAGGGCAAGCCAAAGGGCACGGGATATCGCGGCACTCCCCGACAAGTGTTGTTCGCCACCGCCTGTCTTGCGTTGGGCTCGTTGCTGTCCGGAGAGAGTTCGGGGCAAGACTCGGGCATCCAGTATCCCTTGGCTCTCGCTGTCGCGGAAGAAGGCCACATCTTCGTGGCCGATCGGAATCTCCCCGGAATCTGGCAGGTCGAAGGTGAGTCGATCGACTTGTTCTTCGCCGCCTCAAAACAATTCCGCACTCCGCTGAACGCCGTCCGCTGTTTGGCCATCGACCAACAGGGGCAATTGCTCGCCGGAGATAGTGCCACTCGACAAGTCTATCGATTCAACGAACAAGGGCAGCCCGAACCACTCGCTCGACCCCTCGGAGCACTCAAACTGGGCCCATTGGGGATTCCGATGAGCGTCGCCGTCAACGGGGACAATGAGATTTTCGTGTCGGATCTCGAGTTCCATTGCATCTGGAAGATTCCGGCTCAAGGAGGTGAGCCGGTGAAGTTCGCGGAAATTCAGGCTCCCATCGGACTATGCGTCGACGACGATGATCATCTTTGGGTCGTGTCGCGTCTCGATGGTCAGCTTCGCCGCTACGCTCCGGACAGCACCGAGGAGGTGATCGTCGAAGGACGCCCGTTTGATTTTCCCCACAACGTCGCCGTGGATTCCGAGGGTCGAGCGTATGTGGTGGACGGTTATGGTCGTTGCGTTTGGCGAGTAACCCCGGGGGAGCAGCCGGAGAAGTGGTTTCAGGATGAGCGGCTGGTGAACCCGGTCGACCTAAAACGCGAGGGGGACGACCTGCTGCTGATTGATCCTCGAGCGAAAGCGATATTCCGTATCGCCCCCGACGCGACCGCGACCGTGCGAGACTTGTAGTCGGGCTAGACTTGTAGTCGAGCGAGAGTTGTAGTCGAGCGGATCACGCCGTCGAGGGCCTCCGGTTACATTCTCGCCCACTTCCACAAGACAAGCCCCACCAGACTGGCCACGACGGAGACTCCCGCCAGCACGCTGTAGGCGATCCATTGGGAATGGACGAAGCCGGCGAAGGTGGCCCCCGATCCGCCGATACCGAAGCCCATCGCGAAACTGAATCCATAGCAAACGCTACGCCGCCGCCGGGACGTGTACTTGGCAATCAAGCTGTTGTAGATGGGCTGGTACATGAAGTGGACGACCGAGAAACTGGCGGCGGCCGCAATTCGCTGCCAGCCCATCGCCCATCCCATCCAGAGAAGACAAGGTGCATTGGCCAGCGTGATCCAGGTCAACTGTGCTTCCAGTCGGGAAGGATGAGCGATTCGGCCTCCGATGTATTGGCCGACGCAGCCGATGACCAATACGCCGGCCGTGAGGAATCCGCTGACTCCCGCCATGTAGTCCAATTCCTCCGCCGTGCCTCCTCCCAGGTATCTCTTGAGAAAGCTCATCACGCTCGCGTACACGAAACCTTGTAGCGTGGCCAACAGCGTCAGGGCAAAGAACGAACTCCACTGATTCCGATCTGGATCCTCGCCGTGGCTCGCCTGCAAGTCGGCGGAAGCCGCGTCGCTCGATTGTGAGTCGGCGGGAACATGCTCGGGGTGAGTAGCCCGCGTGGCGGCCGCCCCCACGACCTCGTTCCGAGCCAGGAAATAGAAAGGGACTGCCAGCAGCATTCCCGGAATGGCGAGGACCAGGTAGTAGGCTCGCCAGTCGAAGGCGAACAGCAGAAACATCCCGACCAGGAAAGGGGCGGCACTGATTCCGAGCGAACCGAAGATGCCATGAATACCGAGCGCGTGGGCACGACTCGCCGGAGTGGTGGCCAGAGAGATTAGGGCCAGGCCGGCGGGGTGATAGATCGAGGCAAAAGCCCCCATGGAGAACATGGCAAAGGCCAGTAGTCCCAGAGGCTGGCTGTACCAACTGGCCAGGCAGCAGAGCGAACAGCCGACCAGGTACAGCGTCAGCATGCGGCGGGAACCGAGTCGGTCGACCAGCCAGCCCGCCAGAAGTGCTCCAAATCCGAACGGGAGCCGCCAAGCCGTGGCCAGCATCCCGGTCACTTCCTTGCCTCGTTCCGCGTCGTCTGGAAAGAACTCTCGAGCGATATCCTGCTCGACACCCGTAAACGAGAGTTCGTAAATGTGCACCATCGCGTGGGCCAGGGAGATCAGGACCACCAAACGCCAGATGGATGGGGCCATCATGCCCGAGTCGCCTTGGCCAGTTGCTCGAGTAACTGAAGGGCTTTCCCGCTATCAATCGACTCGGCCGCTCGCTGGGCGGCGGCGGTCCGGTCAGTCTCGGCCTCGGCAATCCAGATCGCGGCCGCCGCGTTCAGAACCACAATGTCACGAGATGGACCAGGCTCACCGGAAAGTACACGTTGGATAACCGCCGCGCTCTCCTCCGGACCATCGGCAAGCATGGTCGATCGCTCGGCGCGGGCCAAACCAAAGTCTTCCGGACTCCATGTGCACGATTCAATCCCCTCGGAAGTTACCAAAGAGACTTCCGTCACGTCGCTGAGCGTTACTTCATCGAGTCCATCGCGGCCACGAACAACCGCCGAACGACGGCTCCGTAGTTGATGGAGCGCGGCACTCAATTGTTTGCGCAACGTCTCCTTCCCGACTCCCAGAAGTTGAAAAGGCGCGCCGGCCGGATTGCTGAGAGGGCCGAGCAGATTGAAGATCGTCGGCGTGGCCAACTCGCGCCGAACAGCGGCAACATGACGCATGGCGGGGTGAAGCTGGGGAGCAAAGCAGAAGCAGATGCCCAAGTCGTTCAGACAACGCTCCACTACCTCCACTTCCGCCTCGACGTTGACCCCCAGGGCGATAAGCACGTCGGCGGATCCGGAACGACTGGTGATCTTTCGATTGCCGTGCTTCGCCACCGGCACTCCCGCGGCGGCAGTCACCAGTGCCGCGGCCGTACTGATATTGAACGTGCGGGACCCGTCGCCTCCCGTGCCACAAGTGTCCACCACTCCCTCTCGAAGTGTCCGAATGGGAACCATGTGTCGCCGCATTGCCTCGGCCGCTCCCGCCAGTTCCTCCACGGTTTCTCCCTTCGCCTTCAAAGCGAGAAGGAACCTAGCCATGGATGGTGCGTCGCAGGTTCCCTGCATCATGGCGTCCAAAGCCGAACTCATCTGCTCCCTGCGGAGCGATTCACCCGACTCGAGCTGAGCAATCGCTTCATCGAGCACTCTTGGTCCTTTCATGTCTGTCCCGTGAGAGCTATCGGATCCCTGGAGAGTCACGGGCCCCACTGGGATGATTCGTGGTTCGTA
>JBJHCD010000045.1:0-11249 GCA_050485845.1 Pirellulaceae bacterium
TTTCTCGACCATGTAATGTTCGAAGGAGGCATTCAGCCGCCGCGCGCGCCAGGCCTCGGGAAAGGCCGAGACGAGGACGAAACGGTGGACGCCGGCCAGTTTGGCTGCGGCGGCCAGCTTTCCCGGCCCGTCGCCGTCGACGCGGGTGGTCGCCTCTTCGCCCCCTTTGCCTCCCGCGCCGGCGCTGAATACGATTGCGTCGCAGCTCCGCATGGCCGCGGCCAGGTCGTCGACCGACATCTCCACCAGGTCGCCTTGCATCGACTGGACCCCTCGCGCGGCGAGCCCCTCCGCCTGCTCCGGGCGCCGCACGAGACCGGTGGGTTCGTCACCCGAATGGACAAGTTGTTCCGCCAGCCGGTGTCCGATGCCGCCAGCGATACCGATGATGAAGACCTTCATCACGACCCTCCTGTCAGGGTTTGGTGAACTCGGGCAACCAAACGCTCAGCGGCGGCGGCCGAGGAGGCTGGGTTCTGTCCGGTGATCAGCAGGCCATCCTCCACCACATAGGAACTCCAGTCTGGACCACTCGAATAGATGCCCCCCTTGGCCTTTAGTTCGTCCTCCACCAGGAACGGAACCACTTCGGTCAAGCCTACGCCGGCTTCCTCAGTGTTGGTGAAACCGGTCACCTTCCTGCCCTCAACCAGCGGCCGTCCCTCGACGGTCTTCACATGGCGGAGCACGCCCGGCGCGTGGCAGACCAGCCCGACCGGCTTGTTCGCCGCGAGGAAGCTTTCGATTAAATTCGACGAGTCTAGGCTCTCGGCCAGGTCCCAAAGCGGACCGTGGCCGCCTGGATAGAAGACCGTGTCGAAGTCGTCCGCTGAGACTTCGGCGAGCTTCACGGTGTGGGCCAATGCCTGGCCCGCCTCGGAGTCCGCGTCGAAACGCCGGGTCGCGTCGGTCTGAAAGTCGGGCTCGGCGCTTTTCGGATCGAGCGGCGGCTGGCCACCGCTGGGTGAGGCGAGCGTGATCTCGTAGCCGGCCTCCTTCAGCACATAGTAGGGAGCGGCCAACTCTTCCAGCCAGAAGCCGGTCTTGCGGCCGGTGTCGCCGAGCTGGTCGTGGGAGGTCAATACCATCAAAGCCTTCATGTTCCTTCTCCTTCGAATGGCAATCGGGTGGTGGCCTCACCGCGAAGTGCGGTCAATCGGGCACAAGCCGTTCGTACGTCTTCTCTTCAACATGCCGAGCCAGGAAGTTGCCAGTGAGCTGAGCGATCTCGCTCGCATGCGTCTCCAGCGCGAAATGCCCGGTGTCGAGCAGATGAACCCGAGCCTCGGGTAGATCACGCTTATACGCTTCGGCGCCCGCGGGGAGGAAGGCCGGGTCATGCCGCCCCCACACCGCGAGCAGCGGGGGCTGATGGTCTCGGAAGTACGCCTGGAATTCGGGATAGCGGTCCAGATTGCTGCGATAATCCAAGATCAGGTCCAACTGAATCTCTTCCGCGCCCGGCCGGGACATTAAGGCGATGTCAAGCAGGTAGCCGTCGGGAGCAAGTCGCTGTGGATCGGCTCCGGTGCGATACTGCCAGTTCTCGATCACCTCCGCCGAAAGAGATGCGCGGCAAGCCTCCCGGTTCTCGGGAGTTGGCTCACGCCAATAGGCCTGCCAAGGGCCCCACCCGTCACTGAAGCCTTCCAGATACGCGTTGCCGTTCTGGCTGATCAGAGCGGTGACCCGCTCGGGATGGGCGACCGCCAAGCGGTAACCGACGGGCGCCCCATAATCAAAAACATACTGGGCGTAGCGCTCAAGGCCCAAAGCCTGCGTGAACCCATCAATAACCTCAGCGAGGTTGTCGAACGTATAGTCGAACTCGCCCCGCTCGGGTGCGTTGGTTTGGCCAAAGCCCGGCAGATCCGGCGCGATCACCCGATACCGATCCGCGAGCATCGGAATGAGATCGCGAAACATGTGGCTCGACGACGGAAAGCCGTGGAGTAGCAGCAGCACCGGGGCGTCCGTTGCACCGGCCTCCCGGTAGAACACGCTTACTTTTCCGACTTGTTGGGTCTTGTAGGTCACGGACATTTCAGCCTCCTGGGAGGTTTTGGGAGTTGCGATGATGGCGTTCGCTTCACTGGACGGGTACGGTCGTGGCAATCACCCCTGTCGCGTGGGCCTCGTAGGCTGGGTAGTCGGTAAAGCCCTTCGCGGCTCCGCCGTAGAGCGTAGTCGCGTCGAGCGGATTCAGCGGCCAGCCGTTGGCAATTCGCGCGGGCAGGTCGGGATTGGCAATGAAGGCGCGACCGAACGCGACCATGTCCGCGAGCCCCGTCTCGAGCAGTCGGGCACCGCGTTCGGCGGTGTACCTGCCGGCGTAGATCACGCCGCCCGAGTAGTTGTCGCGCACCGCTTGGCGGAAACTCAGGGGAAGGTCGGGCGCGTTGTCCCAGTCCGCCTCGGCGATCGACACATAGGCGACACCTGCCGCTTGGAGCACCGTGATCGCTTCGAGATACGTCCGGTGAGAATCGGTCTCGACGAGCCCCATATAGATTCGATCCTGGTCGGTGCTCTCGAACAGCGGTGTGAAGCGGACGCCCATCCGGTCGGCCCCGATCACTTCAGCAACCGCCGCAACAATCTCACGCAGGAATCGCAGACGATTCTCCAACGAGCCGCCATATTCGTCGGCGCGTGTGTTCGCGTGTTCCGAGATGAATTGGTTGACCAAATAACCGTTGGCGCAGTGCAGTTCGACGCCATCGAAGCCGGCCGCAATCGCGTTCCGCGCCGCCTGGGCGTAGAGCCCAACGAGCTGCTTGACCTCGGGCACGGTCAGTGCGCGGGGCGTCGGCGGCGAGACCAGCTTTCCTTCGCCGGGAGCGGTTTCGATGAATGCTTTCACCTTTTGTGGAGCGATATCGGAAGGCGCGATCGGGTCGGCTCCGTTCGGCTGCAAGGCATTGTGCGAGACGCGGCCAACATGCCAGAGCTGGGCGAAAATGATGCCCCCCTCGGCATGAACCGCCTCGGTCACCTTCCGCCAGCCGTCGACCTGTTCGGCCGTGTGGATGCCCGGAGTCCAGGCATAGCCCTTGCCGCGTGGCTCGATCTGGCTCCCCTCGGTCACCAGGATTCCGGCACTTGCCCGCTGGCGATAATATTCGGCCATGAGGTCAGTGGCGATATCGCCCGGCTGGGCGGACCGCTGGCGAGTCAGCGGCGGCAGCATGATGCGGTTTGGTAACGTGTGACGACCCAACCGCACCGAGCTGAAGTAAACTTGATGAGTCGTAATCTCCTATCTCTACTGCTGATGTAGGCAAGGACAATGTAGCTTCCCGCTTGCGACCGCAAGACGCCCGGAAACGGCTGATTTCGAAACATGAGACCCGCCGAGGACGGCCCAACTTTGGAGCCGTCCAACGGGGCTGGGCCCTACTTGTGGATCAGCACCGTCTTCGGATTCGTAAAGAGCGTGCGGCCTTCGTGCCCCTGCTCCGTTCCGAGGCCCGACTGTTTGACTCCACCGAAGGGAATGTCAACGCCTTGCGTGTGGATTTCGTTGACCCACACCATGCCCGCCTCAAGCCGATTGGCGACGGCGACCGCGGCCTGGGTATCCCGCCCCCAGACCGAGGCCCCAAGCCCATAGATCGAGTCGTTGGCGCGATTCACCGCTTCGTCGACCTCGTCATAGGCCATGATGGGAACGATCGGTCCGAACTGCTCTTCCCGCACGATCTTGCTCTTCTCTGGCGGATTGTCGACGACCGTAATCGGGAAGAAATAGCCCGCTTGGCTCTCATCGATTTCACCACCCAGGGCGATCTTCTGGCCATTCGCCTTGATGTCGTCGAGGAAGGTCTTGAGCTTTTCGAACTGCATCTTGTTCTGAACCGGACCGAGGCCGACTTCCGGATCAAGCCCATCCCCCACCTTGACCGTCTTTGCATAGTCGACAAACGCCTGCACAAACTCGGCGTGGAACGAGCGGTGGACGTAAAGGCGTTTGATGCCCACGCACCATTGACCCTGATGGCCGAGCGCCGCCCAGAACAACTGCGGGATGATCGCCCGATAGTCGGCATCCGGCATAACGATTGCCGCATCGTTGCCTCCCAGTTCCAGCGTTACCCGCTTAACCGTTCCCGCTGCCGCGCGGAGAACGTGCTTACCGGTCTCGGTCGATCCGGTGAAGCTGATCTTCGCAATGTCCGGATGACCGGTAAGCTGCGGCCCAAGTGTCTTCTCGCCCGAGACGATCGAGAGGACGCCTGGGGGAAGCACGCTCTGCGCGATCTCGCCGTAGCGCAGCGCGGTCAGCGGGGCGAACTCAGTCGGCTTCAGCACGAAGGTGTTGCCGGTGATCAAAGCGGGTGCCACCTTCCACAGAGAAAGCAGCACGGGAAAGTTCCACGGCGTGATTCCGCCCACCACGCCCAGGGGGATGTGGTGCAGTTCGACGAGATGCGAGTCGTTCTCCTCGACGATTTCGACCGGGATCCGACGCGTGGCGATCTGGCGGATATACGAGATCGCCTGATCGACTTCGGGCCCCGCCATGGTCTCGAGCGGCTTGCCCTGCTCCAGCGTCAGCAGGCGGACCAGATCGTCGCGGCTTTCCTGCAGGGCATCGGCATAACGTTCAAGATAGCCTTGGCGTTCGTCATAGCCGAGAGCCGACCAGCTTTGAAACGCGGTCTTAGCCGCCGCGATGGCTTCGTCAAGCTGCTCGGCCGTGGCGTTTGGGGCCTGAGCAAGGAGCTTGCCGGTCGCGGGATTCATGACGCCGAAGGTCTCTTCCGCTGCGACGAGTTGGCCGTTAATCGTCAGGTGATAGGGGGCGGAAATGAAGTCTTCCGTCACGCGGGTCACAGGCCTTTCCAAAGTCGACATTGCAAGATTCCTTCTCCAAAAGGGTAACAGTAGACCGAATTAGCAACTGCGGGCCCGTGAGCGACTTCCTTCGCGAATCCGTCGTGGCTCTCCCATGCCAGAGGATGGCGGTTTGCGGGCTACGAAGGCGGACCGCCGTTTGCCGCCAGCAGCCCAGCGAACGCCATCCCGTAGACCTCTGCCGGAGCCGGTTCGTGTTTCGGTAACGCGAGTCCGGACATTTCCAGGCGTTCATTGGGAACAGGGGGAGACAACGAGTTCCTAGATCGTGGCATTCCTTGATCGCGAGCGTCACAGAAAAACCGAAAGGTACGCGTTTACGAACTTAGCTGGGGGTCGACGGCAATCGCGATCTTTCCTTGAACGCCGCTGTTGGGACTCTCCAGCCGGGCATGGGCGAGCGGAATATCCGCAAGCGAATAGACGGCGCCAACGTGTGGCCGCAGTTGACCGCGTTCGACCAATGCGCTCAACTCATCCAGCTTGCCGCGGTTTTGTCTTGTGAAAACGAAGTGATAGCTGGCGTTCTTGCCCCAGGCCTGAATGAGGTTCTGTGGCTGTGCGGTGTCGACGATCGAGACCACGCGGCCAAGTTGTGCGAGCGCGTCAGGGCTGCGCGCCAACGTGTCGCCGCCGATGGTGTCCAGCACGACATCGACTCCCCGGCCACACGTTTCCCGCATGATGGCCTCGACATAATCCTCTTTTTTGTAGTCGACGATTACGTCGGCCCCAAGACTTCGTGCGAACTCATGGTTTACCTCGCGCACGGTGGTCAACACCCGCGCGCCCATGGCTTTTGCGAGCTGGATCGCCACATGACCGACGCCTCCCGCGCCGCCGTGTATCAGAATGCTTTCCCCCACTCGCAGCGCCACACGTACAATCAGCGCTTCCCACACCGTCCCGCCAACCAGGGTCAGGCCGGCCGCCTCAAGGTGGCTCAGCGAAGCAGGCTTCTTTCCGATGATGCTTTCGGCGGCAACGTGGTACTCGGCATAACTTCCTGGCCCGTCAAAAATTTGCGGGGTGTACCAGACTTCGTCTCCGGGCGAGAAGGCCGTCACCCCCGGCCCGACTTCTTCGACAACGCCAGAAACGTCGTGTCCGGTAATGGCCGGCAGTTCCACCAAGTCGGGGTAATCGCCACGTCGGACCTGGTAATCCAACGGATTGATGGAGGTTGCATGGACCCGCACCAGGACCTGGCCCGCGTGCGGCACGGGCTTGGGTACGTCACAAAGTTCGAACGACTCCGGGCCGCCAAAGGATTTTAATACAATCGCTTTCATGGAAAGGCTCACTTCGATAAATCGAGGAACGTGGAAGTTGTTCTACGCCTGACCAGTGTCGCGGCTTCGGCGGCGGGTTGAGGCAGTCGCGGTCATGACCGGGGGAACTCGCCGCGGGTCAGTCGCCAGGAGCAACGCCTTGGTCGACTTACCTGTCTTCTCGGAATCCCGACCATTCGATGCCCGCCAGCTCGGCGAGTTCCTTGTCCCAGCTCGCAAGGTCGTTTTTATTGAACTGATTCAAATGAGTGTGGCCACAAGCCCGGGCCATCACCTGCATCAACTCGATCGTTGAATTGAGGAAGTTCGCCAGCCGGCGAGCCGAGGCACTGACGTTCAGCTTCTTCCGCAGTTCGGGATTCTGTGTGGCAATGCCGGCAGGGCAAAGATTGGTATGACAAATACGGGCGGCCACGCAGCCGATCGCCTGCATGGCGGAGTTGGCCACCGCGACGCCATCCGCGCCGAGAGCGAGCGCCTTCACAAAGTCGGCATGGGTGCGCAGGCCGCCGGTGATCACCAGGGTCACGCGCCCGCTCGCTCCCACCTTGTCGAAGTGATGCCGGGCGCGGGCCAGGGCGGGAATGGTCGGCACGGAGATGTGGTCGCGAAACAGCAAGGGGGCAGCGCCCGTTCCTCCTCCGCGACCGTCGAGGATAATGTAGTCAGCTCCGCTTGCCAGTGCAAAGTCGATGTCACGCTCGATGTGCTGGGCGCTCAATTTGAATCCGATCGGAATGCCGCCAGTGAGTTCGCGCACGCGATCTCCAAACTTCTTGAAATCTTCAATGCTGTTGAGATCGGAAAAGGTTGGCGGAGAAACCGCGGATTGACCTTCCGGGATGCCGCGTACCGCCGAGATACGGCCTTTGTTCTTGTTACCGGGCAGGTGCCCGCCGGTGCCGGTCTTCGCCCCCTGGCCACACTTGAAGTGAAAGGCTTGAACCTTTTCCAGCAAGGATTCGTCGTAGCCGAATTTCGCCGAGGCGAGTTCGTAGAAATAACGGCGGTTGGCCTCCTGTTCGTCGGGGAGCATACCGCCTTCGCCAGAACAGATCCCGGTTCCGGCGAGATCGGCGCCCTTGGCCATCGCGGTTTTTGCCTCTTCCGAAAGCGCGCCGAAACTCATGTCGCTTACGAACAGGGGGATCTCCAGCTCAAGCGGTCGCTTCGCTTCTGGACCGATCACGAGTGAGGTCCCCACCGCGACGTCTTCCATCAAGGGCTTCCGGTGGAGCTGGGCCACCATGATCTGTATGCCGTCCCAGTCTGGGAGTGTGGGCCGAGGCACCCCCATGGCTGCGATGGGTCCGTGATGACCAAGCTTGCTCAAGCCCTCGGTCGCGAGTTGGTGGATCAAGGCCACCGTGGGTTCTTCGGGCGTCGCCTTCGCCCCAGGCATCGCATCCGCATCGGACCGAGATTCGACGGCGAACGCCTTGCCAATCTGGTCGTCGGGGACCCGCGTATGCGTGCCGTCGCAGAATGGCGCGTTGGCCGTTTGCTTGCACTGGCAAAGGTAGGCCTCGCCGTCCTCGCTGGCGGTGAAGGGCTTCGGCGAAAAATCGGTGCCGACATGCGAACCATCACAGAACGGTTGCCTGGCGGACTGACCGCAAGTGCAAAAGTAGTATTCCTCGCCCGCCTTCAGTTCGACGGGAATGGGTTGATTATCGGCGATTCTGGGTTTCATGGTATTCTCGTGTCGAACTTTCCCGTTCAGCGATCAGGAACTCCAAACCGCGAACATGCCGCCCGGGTCAGGAGCAGCGTTTGGTTTGGTGTCTTCACGACCTCAGCGAGAGTGGATCAATTCTTCGTCCGGCCGGCCAGCCTCGAACTTGTCCAGCTTGGTTTCGTGCCCGTCGCGTTGCACGCTCTGGGCCTTGTTGTAGCTCTCCATCAGCGCCCGGTAGTGCGGCACGAGGTCGACCATGACTGCCGCGAAGTCCATCGCGTCGGGCCGGTTCCACGTTTTCATCAGTTCGCCCAGGACCGCGAACGTATCGATCGGCATGGCCCCGGCCTGGGTGATGCGGGCGAGCGTCAGGTCGGTGGCCATTTGGGAGTGGTTGCCCGAGGCGTCGATGATGCAGAAGACCTTGTACCCCGCGACCACGGCGCTGAGCGCGGGGAAAGCCATGCAAACGCTGGTCAGCGTTCCGGCGATGAGCAGCGTCTTGCGGCCGGACTTCTCGATGGCCTCGACCCAGGGTGGGTTGTCCCAGGCGTTGACTTGACCTGTCCGCGGGATGTACACCGCCTCGGGGTTTTGCTCGTGAATTTCAGGGATGAGCGGACCGTTCGGGCCGTCGGGGACCGAGGCCGTGGTGATGGTCGGAATCTTGGCGAGACGGGCCACCTTCGCCAACGCGATGACGTTGGACCGCAGGACGGGGAGTTCGATGTCCTTGACCAGTTGAAACAGCCCACTCTGGTGGTCGATGAGCAGCATCACCGCATCGTCGGCGTCGATCATCCACTTGTTAGTCTCTGACATCAATGTCTCCTTCGTGTTCGGTGTTTCCGTGTTCAGATGTCCGTCGCGGGATCACTCGACCCCGTCTACCCGTACTGAGCGTGGGAGGTGGACACGACCGAAATCACGGCAAGAACTGGTCAAGTCAAGCGAACCGGCGGCGGCCGCCCGTGCGGCATTCAGGGAGTCGGGATCGTTATCCGGCTCACATCGAATCGAGGCGGTTCCACGTCACCCTGATCGCTCCGGGCGGGCCCGCGGAGAGAGCGTGGATTGCGACCGGAGCGTGAGGGCCAGGTTCGCTGCCGCGCATCGTCACGCGCCGCGGGCTGCTATTGCACCACGAACTCTGGCCGATTCAGAGCGATCTCGGCGGTCCAAGTCCCCTTCCGACTGAAAGTGCGGGTGGTCGCGAAAGGATCCTCCATGAACTGTAGGTAGACGATCTTCCCGTTGCGCACCGTTGCGTGGATCGAGAATGGTGAGGTTACTGCCTTGCTCAGCGAGATCGAGCGGTACATGAACCTGCCGAACACAGCAACGTTCTCGCCTTCACCGAAGAGGGCAGTCACGGCGAAATCCTCGGTCGTCCACCATTTTCTACTGATCCCTGCGCAAGTCTTCTAGCACTGCGGAAATCCGACGGTTTGACCCGTGCTGTCAAAGCCCGCTGTGCGAACCACCTCGAGTCAAGTGACCCATTTCGGCATGGACTGCCGGAATCAGGAGAACCAACCGCGAAGAACGCGAAGAACGCGAAGGTGGGGCACGACGTCTTCCCGATCTTGGCGTCTTCGCGGTTCAACGTGTTTGCCGTCCTGAGTCTCCCGGTGCCTCTTGGCTTGTTCGTAAACTGTTGCAGGGATCAGTAATCCCGGAGAACCCAGCGATGAACGCTTGCTGACCTTGGGAGGTTCCCGTCCAAGGTAATATTTGCTTCAGTTCAGGCTTGTCGAGGTTCAGGGAAATGTCTGTTGCCTCCTCCACGACGAGCCGTCGGGCAACCGCCTCGAACTATTCGACTGTCATACTTGCGAGAAACTCTTGGATCACTTCGGTCGGCTGGGCACTCATTGCAACTGTTATCACTTTCATGTCTTCGGCGTGGAGTCCGTTGATCCCGTTCATCTGGTGAGGCGTTGGTGGCGGACACGGCCGAGATCACGACCCGATCAAGTCCTGCAAACCGAGCTGGTTCTAGCCACCCGTGCATCTCCCGGCAGCCCCGCGGTTTCTTCGAGTTCATATCGAGTTGAGTTCCAGCCCTCCCAGACTCGGGACCCGGCAAGGAGGGAGTCACATGGTAGGAAGATTGTTCGAGTGGGACGGGGCTGGATTTGACGCTCGATCGCTTGCTTTACTTCCGGACACGTCATGCCTATAATCCGCGCATGGACAAGGGAAATACCACGATCGAGGTACAGAGATACCTTCAGGAACTCGGTGGCGATGCCCCGTCTGAAGAGGTCGTGCGGGCCCTGCTCGAACGGTCGGCAGCCCGTTTGCAGGTTTTATGCACAACGATGCTAGTTCGCCGGTATCCGCGGCTCATGCGCCACCCCACGAGTCTTCAGCCCGAGGAAATGCTCAGCGCGATCGTGGAGCGGCTGCTGAAAGCGATGCGGAACGTGCATCCTGAGACCCCCCGGCAGTTCTTCGCGCTCGCGAACCGCCACATGCGTTGGGAGCTCAATGACCTGGCCCGACGCTTAGATGAACAGACGGAAGTCCTGGGGCTTGGTGAGGATGCTGCCACCTCCCCCTCCACCTCAGGGGCCGTTCTCGGGCCCAACGCGATCAAGATGCTCGAAGCGATCGAGAATCTTCCGGATGAGGAACGCGAGGTGTTCGAATTGATCCGTATTCAGGGGATCACTCAGAGCGAGGCTGCCGAAATGCTCCAGGTATCGGTCAAAACCGTGCAGCGCCGCCTGAATCGAGGCCTACTGAGCCTCAGCGAGCAGCTCAGCGAATTCCGTCCATCTGATGACGAGCGTAGTTAACCCATGAAAGATCAGACGCGGCATCCTTTCGTCTCCGACGAATCCACGTTGCCCCACGAGAAGCGGATCCGAGCACTGCTTGAGGAACTCCTCGACACAGACACGCCCCCCGAGCAGGTTTGCGGAGGGAATCTGGAACTCGAGCGCGAGCTACGGATGCGGCTAAACAAGGCGCGGGATGTCGAAGCCCAGATGGAGGCGATGTTTCCGACTCACTTCGAAGGCGGGAATCCAGTCCGACGTGTGCTGCTTGAGAGTCTCCACAACGACGATCGGCTACCCAAAATCCCAGGATACGAAATTGATCGTGTCATCGGCTCAGGCGGCATGGGGGTTGTGTACCGTGCTCGGCACCTCAAGCTCAACCGCCTGGTCGCGATCAAGATGGTGCTGCTAGGGGCCTACGCGTCGCGTGAGGATCTGGAGTGCTTACTGCGCGAGGCTCAGAATGTCGCGGCCCTGCGTCATCCCAATATCGTGCAGGTGTTTGACGTTGCAGAGCACGATGGCTTCCCATACTACGCGATGGAACTCCTTGAAGGGGGCGATCTCGCCCAAACTCTCCGCGGGAAGCCACGCGCGGCACATGAGGCGGCGGGCCTGATTCGCGTGTTGGCA
>JBJHCD010000045.1:11259-14049 GCA_050485845.1 Pirellulaceae bacterium
GGTCCATGCTGCGCATCTTGGTGGAATCGTGCATCGCGATTTGAAGCCTGGGAACATCCTGCTCTGCTCCGATGAGACCCCGAAGATTGGCGACTTCAGCCTTGCGAGAAGGTTAGAGCACGACTCCGCGATCATGACGAAGGCGCGACAGTGCGGTACCCCAAGTTACATGGCACCCGAGCAAGCAGCCGGCCATTCCAGCGCGATCCAACCAGCGGTCGATATCTATTCGCTGGGTGCCGTCTTGTATGAGTTGCTCACGGGTCGTCCGCCCTTCACGGCCGAGACTTCCGCCGAAACCCTTCAACAAGTTATCAACGATGATCCGGTTGCACCTTCGCGGTTGAACCCCCGTGTGCCGTGCGATCTGCAAACCATTTGCCTCAAGTGCCTCCAGAAAGACCCGGCGCGACGCTACCGAAGTGCGGCCGAGCTTGCCGACGACCTTCAACGATTCACTCGTGGCGAGCCGATTATGGCTCGACCGGTCGGCACGACGGAGCGAACGCTCAAGTGGTGCCGACGCCATCCTTCAGCAACAATCGCAATTGCTGTTTCTGTTATTGCAATGGCCGGAGTGGTGGCCGGTGGCATCTGGCTACAACAGATCGAGCATGCCCGCCATACCCAAGAGCTTGTTCGGCGCGAGGGAGCGAGAAGACACATTGATTCCGCGTTGCCGTTGCTCTCCCGATTGGCGGAAAGCCGACAATGGTCCGATGCAAACGGTGTGCTCCGCACCGCTCAGGCACGGCTTGAAGATGCTCAATCGCCTGAACATCATTCTCGTCTGGCTGCTGCTGCCGAGGAGGTTGAAGTTGCGGAGGAACTCGATCGTATTCGACAGAGCTTCCCCGAACCCAACGTCCAAGGATACTCCGTTCAGACCGCCCGCGATGAATATGGACGCGCTTTTACTCGAGTTGGAATTGGAAGTGATACGAGCGTGGAACTCGCCGCAAAGCGTGTCCGAGAGTCACACCTCCGCGAAGATCTCCTGGCGGCCTTGGACCATGCTGCGTTTACGGAGCGATATAACGCGGATCACACCGAGCTGGGAAGGCTGCTCTCGGTGGGACGCACCGCCTCGCCGAATCCCTGGCAGGACCGTTTCCGTGACCCCGCAACATGGCAAGATCTCGAAAGCCTCAGACGGCTTGTGAATGATGCCGCATTCGCCGATCCGGCTCCGCCGAGCCACCAACTGGTCATGGTCGGAATCCTGCTCAGCTCGAAGGACGATGACCACGCAACGATCAAGATCTTGCGTGAGGCCCAGCTTCGAGAACCTGCCGATTTCTGGGTCAATCTCGAACTCGGGCGTGCTCTTAGTCGTAACCAGAACCACAACGACGCGATCCAGTACTATCGGGCGGCCGTCGCCCTGAGGCCGACCCATTACGTCGCATGGACCTCGATAGGACATTCTCTGCTCTCAAGCGGGAGGCCGGTGGATGCCATTGCCCCGCTTCGCAAGGCCGTAGCGATCCAACCGAAGTATCCAACGAGTTGGCAGACTTTGATCCATGCGTTTGCCGCATGCGAGAGGTGGGACGAGGCACTGCAAACCCGACGCGATGCCGTGTCTGCCAACCCCAGGATTGCGTTGTCGACTGAGACGACCGCCGTGCTGCACCTTTGCCAGGCCAGATCAGCGGTTCTCAAGGGAAAGTGGCCGCTCGCGGCAAACTCCTACGCGCAGGCGATCGATGGACATTACGCAATCAGTAGCCACGCGTTTTTTGAGTTCGCGACGGCTCAAGTGCTGGCGGGCGACGCGGCCGGGTATCGTGCCGTATGCGCTACGATGCGTGAGCGGTGCGAGCGCGATGGAATCAGGAGATTCCTCGTCGCCCGTGCATGCACCCTGGCAACGATTCCCGATCCAGAATTGCAGCGGGCAATCGAACTGGGAATGCCAGAGCTGGACCTTCACCCCGATTTGCACTGGTCGCTCACCGAGCGCGCCGCATTACTTTGTCGCCAGGGACAATACCAGGAAGCGATTCCTCTCCTGAAGCGGAGTCTCATCTCTCGCACCCGCCCAGACGAGTGCATCGTGGCATGGGTGTGGCTCTCGCGGGCGCACCTAAGCTTAGGAGATCATGACGCTGCGAAGTCATGGATCGAAAAGTCCGCCGCCTATCTTGATCAACATGCCACCAAACCAGCGGAAATCCATCTGCACGATTGGCTCGAGGCGCAGATCCTTCGCCGTGAAGTGGAAACGGAACTCGCTCTGTAACCACGTTGGGAGTTTCGATTCGGTAATCGGACGTGTGAACTCCGTTTCACTGACCAACCCAATTTGAAAGCCGAGAACAGTGCCAGAGCGCGAGGCTATTTTTCCAAAAGACTCAAAGCGCCATGCCCTGTACGATCGCCATGGCTACTCGGCGGCAATCCGCTCGGGCGACCTCTTGTTTGTGTCCGGACAGGTCGGCAGTCGACAAGACGGAACTCCCGAGCCGGACTTCGAACGCCAGGTCGAACGAGCCTTCGCGAACTTGAAGTCTGTTCTCGACGCGGCCGGCTGTGCCTTCAACGACATCATTGATGTCACGACATTTCACACCGATCCCGAGAACCAATTCGACACCATCCTGAAAGTCAAGGCCACCGTCTTTGCGAGCAAGCCTTATCCAAACTGGACGGCCGTAGGCGTGAACTGGCTCGCAGGCTTTGCTTTCGAGATTAAAGTGATTGCCCGGATTCCGGAGCGCGTACAGCATGCGTGAGCACGAGCACCGCTTGCCACCCTTCTTAGCCATCGCAGAGTCCCCTTTCCAA
>JBJHCD010000046.1:0-14012 GCA_050485845.1 Pirellulaceae bacterium
GAACGGAGCAAGGTTTTTTCTTTCTTCCCGAGGTCGGCGACGAGGTGGAGGTCCACTTTCATGCCCAAGATACCCGTTTCCCCATCGTTAGCGGAAGTTTCTGGAATGGTCGGCATGCTCCGCCGGAATCCGTCGATGCGGCCACGAACGATATTCGCTCCCTCGTCAGCCGGTTGGGACATCGCTTCACGTTCAACGACAGCAGCGAGGGCGCCTTGGTCAGCGTGCTTACGGCGGGTGGACAATCGCTTGTTCTCGATGACGCTCAAAAACGGGCGGAATGGACGGATTGCCATTCCAATACGGTCACCATGGATGAGGAAGGAATTAAGCTCGTATCGCAGGGTGACATAACACTCCGGGCGAGTCGTGGAAAGGTAGCCCTGGAAGGAACGGAAGTCGAGGCAAAAAGCAGTGGAGCCATGAAGATGGAGTCTTCCGCCTCGCTGGATTTGCAGGCCTCGGCTATCCTGAAAGTGAAGGGCTCCTTGGTGAAAATCAATTGAGGTGTAAGTCATGCCAGCCGCGGCGCGCGTGGGAGATTCCACAAGTCATGGAGGGACGGTGATTGGTCCGGGAGTGGCCACCGTTCTGATCGGAGGAATGCCGGCGGCCGTGATGGGGGACATGCATCAATGCTCCTTGCCCCCGAACTCGCATCCTCTCATCACGCCCTTTCCGAAGGGGAGTAGCACCGTCATGATTCAAGAACGGTTTGCATTGCGCATGGGGGACAGCGCTGGTTGTGGGGCGTCGGTCGTCGTTGGTGAGTTCACCGTGGAGATTGGCTGATGGCCCGAAAGACTCCCGAAGAACAATATCTGGGTCGCGGATGGAGTTTTCCCGTTCTCTGGCAGGTGGCTAGCACCGAGAAAGAGAGCTTGCTAGAGAGTACGTCCAAGCCCGTGGAAGGAGCTGATGACGAGGAGTGCAAACGTTGGCGAGTGAACATGTCATCGGGGCAACAGGATGTGGATGAAGCGATTCGCATTATTTTGCTCACGACGGTTGGTGAGCGGCTTGGTCATCTTCGGTTCGGTGCGGGGATTCAGCGATACGTATTCGCGCTCCGAGACGTGGAAACGGCCTTTCGCTTGGAACGCGAAGTCGAGCGAGCATTAATCATGGGTGAACCGCGTATTCGCCTCCTCAAAGTGGAGGCGATTCCGGCTCACGACGCGGACAATCGTCTCGACGTCCGTATTGACTATGCGCTGGACACGCATCGATATCCCCAGAGTCTCATCTTTCCCTTCTATGTCCAGCAGACCGATTCAACTTCATGAGTTCACCGGCATATCAACCCGATCCGCGAAAGGCCGCCGATCTGCTGGCTGAAGTCAGGCGGATCGCTGGGCGAACGGTCTTTCCAGGTAATCCGGAACTTACCTGGGCGGATGTGCTATTTCAGAGGGGGGACGATGTGCAGTGGGCCGATCCGGAAGAACCTTCCAGCGCGCTGCTGCAGATCGTGATCCATCGGTTGGATCAACTCGTACAACACTATAACACGATTCCCGACCGGGCTCGTCATTGGTATTTTCTTGAGAAACTGAAGCTGCCACCACTACTCCCGGTCGCGGACCAAGTGATCGTCCAGGTGGAAGGTGATCCCAAGCGACTTCCTCGACTTTTGCCCCAAGGGAGCCGCATTTCGGCCGGAATGGGAGAACGAGGCGAACGGCTTTACGCGACTCGAGACTCCCTGGAGGTCAGTGGGTGTCGGATCATCGGCCTGCACTCTCGCGAGATTTCCGAGAAGAGCGACTACGTGGTTCGCCGAGACCTCTCGACGGTGGAACTTGAGACTTCGATCTCCCCATTTGGCGTGGAGGCTGAGTCCGGGAGAACAGCGGGGCCCCATGAGTTCTATATTGCCAGTGACCTGCTTCGTTCGACGCATGGTCCGCTTGTGGCGTATGTGACCCTTTTGTTTGATCGAGGGATTGACGCGGATTCCGTGGCAAGTTTCCTGCAACAGCTGAACTGGGAGTACACCGCCGATACGGAATCCGGCTGGAAAAAGGCCGAATTTCAACGACGGAACGAACGCTGGAAAGGGCATTCACTCGATCGCCTCGGGAATCTGGGACAGGTTTCTTTCGAACTCGAACTCGTGGAGAGACCGGCTCCGAGAGTCTTGGGAGGCGTGAAAACGCATGCCCTGCGCGCGACACTTCCCGAGTTTGCTTTGCGGAAGTCGCTCGCGCCCCGCGCGATCGAATTCCATCGCATGATCTTTTCGGTTCGAGCAGACTCGGTTTCTCCGGAGGCAGGCTTTTACAACCAAGGGCTATTGGATTTGACTCAGCCGTTTGAGCCGTTTGGACCACAGCCACGTGACCGAGATTGCTTTGTCATGAAGGCGGACGACGTTTTTGGAAAGCCATTGCGGCAGTTGAAGGTCCTCTGGAAAACCGAGCGAGCCGGGACGATACAGAATCTCTCCGGCCGCGTGACAAAACAATCGCGGCTGATTCATTGGCGAGTGTTTCGCGCGGGACGTTGGGAGGGAGGCAAGTTGCCGGCATACAATGTGCTTTCGGATATGGAGTTTTCAGCGACATCCACGAGTGAGACCTCTTTCTCTGAGCGGACACGGCTGGGTGGACAGGAGGGCCATTTTCTCCAGGTAGGGCTTCAAGGGGCTGACTATGGATTTCAGCAATTTCAGGAGTATTTGCTTCAATTGGCCGCTTTTCACGCCAGTCGACAAGCCCATCCGGCCGAATTGAAAGCCGCCCCGACCGCCCGGCCCATCTCCGAGCCTCCCTTGGTAGCCGAGGTGAAACTGTCGTATCTCACGCAGACCATGGAATCGAATCGTCCCTCGACTCATTTTCGGTTGATGCGGAGATTCGGACTGGCGGACGTCATGGAATTCGATGCGCAACAGCCATTCCGCCTCTTTCCAACGGGCATGTCCGAGGAGGGATCAGGCGGGCTGTTTTACGTGGGCCTCGATCGCGTCTTGCCTGGACGCGTCATGACGATGTTCTTTGAACTGGAAGAGACAGGTGCTTGCCGGGAATCGAGTGAGGAAGCCAAACTGAGTTGGCGCTATCATGCCGACTCGGGTTGGAAGCCGATCGACGTTTTAGATGGAACGCTCGGTGTTCGCCACACTGGGATTGTCCGCTTTGTGGCTCCCATCGATTGGAAACCTGGCGCAACAGCCGTTGCGGAATCGGAGGGATTCTGGTTGCGGATCCATTCGACTCGGCCCGGGCAATCCGGAACCATTCGGTCGGCCGGATGCGACGCCGTGATGGCGACTTATCAATTCGTGGATCCGCCTGAAACCGATAACACGCCAGCGGTTCCCTTGCCGGTTGGCGCGATCAAGACGCTGAAACCGTCGCTACCGGGAGTCAAGAAAGTTCGTAATTTCTCGCCATCATTCGCCGGCCGAGGAATGGAGTCACAACCGAAGTATTTTCAGCGGACAAGCCAACTGGTCCGGCATGGGATGCAGGCCGTGAATGCCTGGGATATCGAACAGATGGTCCAGGCCGAGTTTCCCGATGTAGCCCGCGTGCGTTGTCTTCCCCATCATTCCGCCGGTTCCGAATGTGCCGCGGGTTGGATTTCGCTGATCGTCGTTCCTCGCAGCACTTCACTTCAGCCTCAGCCCAGCTCGCGGTTGATGGCACAAATCGAGCAATTCGTCGCTCTTCATGCCACGCCTCGGATGCGGATTCAAATGCTCTGCGCGGCGTATACGACTGTCGAGATTCAGGCGACCATTCACTTAAAATCGGGCGTGGTTGCCGGTCCAGCCGCCGATCGTTTGCGAGAGGATGTGACAAGTTTTCTCCATCCCTTGCGAGATTCGCTGGGTGACGGTTCGCTGCGTCAGTTTGGTCAAGGACTTTTCCTTTCCGAAGTGACGAGATTCCTGGAAGATCATCCACTGGTCGAACACACTGAGGATGTTCGTTTTGTCGCCCCACATCATGGCCAGACGCGAATTGAAATTCATGATGCCTGCCGAGGTCTGATTACGTCGGGAGTAAACCATGTCTTCACCATTCTTCAGGCGATCGGAGGTGGTGATTGACGCCAAATCGTCCCGATTCAATCCGACTGAAACTTCCTCGCCCACCAGATGCTGACTTCGAGCAGATGCGGGAGCAGTCGCTGAGTGAACTGCAGCAGTTGGCTCCAGGCTGGACGGATCATAATGTGCATGATCCGGGAATTACTCTGCTGGAGACGGCACTTTGGGGCGTGGCCGATCTTCACTACCGGACTGCCAACCGAGACTTTTCGTTCTGGGCTCTGGAGGCGTTCCCCGAGCTTTGCCGCTTTGTCAAACAGCATCAGCAGGAGATCTTGCAGCGGATCGAAGACCCTGCCTTGAGACGCAAGGAGGATCTGCTCGAGGCGATCCGACGACTAGCCGGGAGGCCGGACATGACCGATGAGGAGGCCATCCACTGCTGCTGGATACACGACGCGCCTCCCGCCCTGACAGCCGACGACTTCGAGGACCCTTCGGGAAATTCGCTCGTCTGGCCCCCTCACCCGTGCCAGGTCCAGCAACGTGAACCCGTGACGGGTGAACAATACGTGGAAAGAATTCGGCAATCCGAACTGGTTGCGCGCGCCTGGCTGATTCCCGGTGTTGCCGAGGGGGTCGCCTGGAATGGCACTCGCCAAGACGTGGCGATTCCCGATCAAGCGGGCGCATTCACGCTGCTGATTGATCCCGCACCGGGAAAGCTCGATTCCGACCCGATCTGGTTCTTGAATCGCGTTCTGGCACTGCTCCTTTATGGCCGAGATGATGCGGAATTGGTGGCCAGGAATGCCTACCGGGATTGGGCGGAGGACTTTACGGATTGGGGACCTCGGCGATTACTGGGCGATCAGATCGGGGCGGCTTTGTTATCCCAAACCCCCGTGGTCGTGAAAGCAGAGCTCTTCACGGGCGTCGGAACTTCGCCGCAACTTCTCCGCGAAGAGCTTCTCGAACAGCTGAAGCGTCTTCTGCAATCGGGCCCGAAGGGCAAAGGCTGGGAACCAGGCCGCAGTCTTCGCGTGAGCGAAGTCATTCAATTATTTCAGCGGCATCCCGAAGTTCGAGGTGTCGATCAAGTCGCCCTGCGGACCACCACGCATGCCATGGATGCACAGTTCAGAGTCTTTGACGGGACCTTGGAGGGAACGGAGCCTCTTCGCTACGGCTATGAGATCACGTCGAGCGAACGGATGACCGTGGACGAACTGCGGGTAGTGGCACGCTATCCCTTGCGTGCGGAACGGCTGAACATTCAGCAAGTGATCCCGAGGGCCAATCAAGACATCCGTCGAGGAACGTTGCGATGGCAAGTGGCAAATGTGGTTCCAGGCGCCCCGGTGAAACTTGTCGTTGATGCTTCCCGTACCGAGGAATTGTCATCCGAGGAGCGGGAGATGATCCGGCAGGTCACAATGACGCCTTGGTTCACTCGACAACTACCCTTTGCCCCGTACACCATTCCCGTGCTGGCCGAGGGAGAACATTGCTTGACCATTTCTCCTTGGGGGGAAGGGAGGTGTCGTGGATAGTTCCAAGTCTGATACCATCCGCTACACCGACTTGGCGGAACATTTGCCCTCTCTTTATCAGGAACATGAGGCTTCCTGGGAGCAAATGCGGTCCTATCTTTCCCTGCTCGATCAGTGGTCTCTGAACTATCTGGACCAATTAGAGCGGGCATTGGTATGTCTCAGTCCCACGGTTCCAGAGAAACCGGCCGAAATCCCCGGTGAGGTCATGGTGAATGGGGATGGGGGAAAGGAACGAGCGTGTGAGGAGAGAGAGGTTTTCGCCCGGCTGGAACTTTGCCAGCAGCTCGCTTCCTGGTTCGGTTTTGAATTTCCACCAAACTGGGCAGAGTCTCTTGATGGTAACCGCGAGCGCGAACTGGACCGTAAGATGGCGTTCCTGAGGCACGTCCCCCGGCTGTGGCGGCGGCGTGGAACGCCCCAGGGTTTTCTGCAATGGTTTTGCCTGTACTTTGACGTTCCCTCCGATCACCGTCCGATTCTTCTGGAACATTTTCAATTCATGTCCGCGATGACGGAAATCGCCGAGCAACAACGGGCGGCTTCCCGCGTCACCTTGATCGTTCCCGTTACGGCGGGATTCGACGCGTTGCTGCGACGGCGCGAGGTCGCCGAATTCCTGAAACGCCACGCCCCGGCCCACTTGATGTTTCGCGTCTGCTTTGTCACCGGAAAACTGGAGACCATGCTCAGGACCGAATATGGAAAACTTCAAGACCCCGATTCACGGGAGGCTGCGCGGCAATGGATCGTTCAAAATATTCTCACTCGGGCCACGGATTTCGTGTCCCATGATGAAGGGCTCACGATTTATGAATGTGCCAATGACTCCAAGGTTCGAGAGCAGGATCGTTTAGGTGGTGGCAGACTCCCCGGTTCCCCGGAAAGATAATCCTCTGGAGATTGATCCATGACGCCTTCTTCCTACCCGGTCTTCTTGGAAAGCCAGGTACTGACACACCTGGATCTGAATGGGCTACGGACGTACTTCGACCTGCAGCACCAGTTCCTGGCGCGGATGTTTGGATTTGGTGTCGCGTGTGGACTGGAGGGACGAATTGAGAACAACCAGGACTTGCATATCTCGGCGGGCTGGGCGTTCGCGAAGGAAGGAGTTGTGCTTGCTCGCGAGTTGGAGTTCGCGCGAGCATTGGAAGCGATCCAGTCCGTGGGACTAAATGATCCCTTTCGGCCTACCCGGGATACGCTCGATCTTCTCGATCAAAGTCAGCCAGGCTTCTCGGCCATTCTGGTCGGGCGCGAGAAATTCGAGGAGTCGGAAGGACCTTGCACGGAAGATGAGTGTCGCCGGCAATCCCAGTTGGTCCATCTCGAGTGTCAAATCGTGTTTGCGCCTGGACGCATCAAGGTCACACCCGGCACATTCTCTCCCGTACTGGAACTGAGGGCGATTGAGCTGTCCGAGTCCGCCGCGATTCTCAAGAGTCGCTTAAAGGATCGCTTGGACGAGATTCGCAGCCTGTTGCTGGCAGTTAAGCTTCCCGAGACATTTCCGCAACTTGCCGAACCGGACATACCTCACCTGACTCAGATTCGCTCGCGTTTGAATGATATTTCCCTCGCAAATGATCTTGCGACGCTGAAGTCGCGTGTCGATCAGATTCATCGAGTGATTTATCTACTCCAGCAGTACGCAATCTGCCATGCCTATGAAGTCCGTGGGTGCGAACCCGAATTGGCCTCGTCCGAAGTCATTCTTGGCTGGGTCCATCAAGAGCAGGGTACTTGGGAATGGGATTGTTCATTTCGGCAATCCTTTCAGCTTTCCAAGATGCTGTATCGAGCGATTCATGGTTCGAACGGCGGGAGTCGCTGTCGGCGGCACTTGGATGAATTGCTGTTGATCCTCACGAAGTGGGAACTCCCCCCCAAACCCGACGCCCCCGAGTCGGAAGAACCTCCAAAGACGCCTTTCTGCAAGCGCGGCTTCGTGTGGGACCCACAATTGAATGCATGTGTGGTAGCCAGCGATTTCCGCATTCCAGATCCGACGTTTCGTCCTGGCGTTCCTTATCCCATTCCCTTCCCTTTTCCCAACTTTCCTCAGCCGCGGCCACCCATTCTTGATGATCCTGGAATCATCGATCCTTTACCGTACGCCATTCAACGCGATGAACTTAATACGAGAGTTGATATTACTGCTAGCGGTACACTCCATATTGGAGGAGCGCTGGGGCATGCGCGAGACGTGTCGCTACAGGCGATTCGCCAGGAAATAAATCGGCAGTTTTCAGAACCCGCCAACATACGCAGTGTCGAACTGAGGGATTTCGAGCCAAGTAACATTCCCGGTTTTGAATATTCTTCGATTGCCTCGCCCTCTGATCAAATTGTGTTGTTGGAAGATGATCGGGGGCGAGTTGCTGCCACGGGAGTTGTGCGAGTAAACCGGTCCATCGGCCAACTCGGCCAGACCCTTGAAAGCAGCAAGGCGTCGGTTCAGACTGTCCAAAAACTGGTGACGGACATGGCTAAGCTAGAGTCTGGTCTTGCTCCCGGTCAGACTCTCCGCGATCTCGGCAAAGTCACGGAGGTGCCCAGCATGCTAATGAGTATGGAGGAAAAGTTGACAAGGGACATCACAAACAAACTGCAACTTGGGTTGCAGGCAAACATTTCGCAGGAGATATCCAAAAGCCTTTCTCTAGAAGCGAAGGACTTGAACACGCGAATGGATCGTCAGAATCAGGCGGTCTTGAGCGCGATTGCTGGCGTGAGTCGAGGCACCGGTCGCGAATGGGTGTCTCCCTCGGTGGCTCGGGGCATGAATAGCGACTTGCTCGAGTCGCTAACGTTGTTACACACTGTGAATGAACGAGTTGTCGAATCCCGAGATCCGCTTACTTCTCCCATGCGCGAAGAAGTCAAGGAACTTCTGGGCAGGGTTGCGGAGCTGATTGTCAAACTCAAGGAGGCGGCAATTGATCATGATCTCATAGAGCCTGCGCCTGCCATGGTACTCGATACGCTGGAGACTCTGACCAAAGTCTTGAAGAGCCTACGACCTCCCGAGAATGCCCGAGCCGATTTAGACAGGCTTGATGAGAGCCTCGGCAAGTTGAGGAACTCGCTGGAGCGATGACATGCTGGAATTGGAGATTCATCGTTTGCTGCTGGAGTTTCAGTCCTCGGCGGAGCAGTTGCGAGAAGTGTTAGCGTTACGGCAGCGGATGCAGTCGGTCGCCGAGCGATTGCTGGCCGAGATGCTGAATCAGCAGACGGTGCACCTGCGTCGAGACGTCTGGGTCTTTATCGACCGGCTTCAGATCACACTTCCTCGAGACCTTGGTGACTACGATGACATCACGTTGTCAAAATTATGGGCCGGTTGGTTAGTTCGGACGATTCAGGAATACCTCGATGGAAGACGTTCCGATGTAGTCGTGTTCCTCGCGGAACGAGAATTGATTCGGGAGCTGGTTCGACTATTTCTTCATGGAGAAACGTTTCCATGGTGGGCTGATTCACTAACCTGTGGCTCCGGTATCGTGGCTTATGACCGGTGGATCACGCTGTTTGAAACCTCATCAAGAGTCGAACTCCTGGCCGAGGTGTTACTGGAGAATCCTCGTTGGCAACGCCCACTTTTTGGACGTCTGGTGGTTTCTGAGCGAAGGGAATTCATTAGACGCGTGGCCGAAAGACTCAGCAACACCTTCTCTCCTCGGCCATCGAGGGACTGGACACACTCCGACGGGTCGGTGAAATCGCCGCTGGAATTCCCGGAGCTACCGGTTCGGATGGACGTGGAAGGGGCAGTTCGTCATGCGGACTATTGGCAGAAGTTGTTGCCGGAGTTGTTCGCCGAACCAGCACTGCGGCGGCGGATCCGCGAGTCCGTGTATGACCGAACGGATCCTATCAACCCTGGCCAAACCTCGGAGAAAGAAGAACTTGATTGCGAGAAACACGACACACCCCAACGGCCATCCGAACGGGAACGCCATGGTGTCTCGAATCGGTCGGCCTCCTGGGACACGGACTCTTCCGAACCACGAACGGAAAGCAAGTCGTCCCGTGAGCGAGTTTCGTGGGAAGTGGGAGACAAACCTGATCCGCCGCATTCTGGCAGTTCGACATCACTTCGTGATGGAGTCTCGGCCTCCGAACCACGGTCTTCCACGCAGCAGAATGACTCGGACAATCGTCCAGGCAATTCCACGGATTCCCGTGAGTGGATCGAGAAATCGGCCTGGTGGAGTCAGGCCGGGGGCATCGTCTTGCTGTATCCCTGGTTATCGGCATTCATGAGGGAGTGCAGGGAGCATCCCTGGTTGAGTGCAGGTGGAGTCCATGACTTGGCCTCGCAGAGATTGTTGGCTCTGGTGGCTGTGGTGGATCCAGAAGACACTTCCCTCTTGGTCGATCCACTGATGCAACTACTTGTCGGAGGTTATCCTGGTAATTCGGTTGTCGCTACAACGAGCGAGCAAGTGATCCCTTCCGAGTTCCAGGATGAGGCTCATGCTCTTTTGCGAGAGTTCGCCGCATTGTTGCCGGGATTCGAGCAATCGAGTGCCGGCTATTTGCGGGAGCAGTTTCTTCGGCGAGGAGCGATTGTGGAACCTCTTCGCGAAGATGCATTCCTCGTTCGGCTACAGCCCAAACCGCTGGATGTCATGCTTCGACGACTCCCGTATCCACTGGGGCCGTTCCGGTTACTCGAGAATCGGACCTTCCATGTCGAACTGGAGCAGAACAATGCTTGATGCACCGGCTGTCCTCGAGCTACATCGGGCCTTGAGCTGTCTGGAGCGATTGATCGCCAATCGGCTCGAGGAGCGTCGTGCTTTCAGTATGGAAACGACCGGCCTAACCTGTGGCGAGCTTCTCCAGCGGCCGTTGGGAAGCGAGGGAGAAGGGGGGGAAGGGCTGCCCGATTCCGAGCAGTTCGTGGGTGAAGGACCGCTGGCTCAAGTAATCCGCGAATATCATCTCGATGTACCAGAAATTCTCATTCTCTTGACGGCGCTCGCCCCTGAAGTTGATGAAAAATTTCTCGTGTATTACCAGCATCTGACCGATCGACCTGAAGGCCGAGGGTGCACAGGGGAAGTCATTAGAAACTTGATCGCTCGAACGTTTTTCGGGCGGCTTCACGCCGCCGAGTACCTCTCGCCCGATCGGCCATTGCGACAGTTTCAAATGCTTCAGATGGAGCCAGGATTGGACGGATGGCTCACCGGCCAGGTCAGGTTGCACCCGGGATTGAGATCGTGGCTTTTGGGTCGCTCGCCGCATCCTCCTGAGACTTCGCTCGATTTTCCAGCTCGAAAACTGACGACGCTGCACACGCGAAACAGACTGATTCTCCCGGAGACGGTGAAATGGAAAATTGGTGAGGTGATTGATCGTATCCGGTCGCAACATCAGATTCTCATCGAGTGGGGATTCGACAATCATCACGACAACGCGGGAGGATACAGTGTCTTAATGCAGGGTCCTTCGGGGACGGGGAAGACGC
This sequence comes from Pirellulaceae bacterium, assembly GCA_050485845.1. Lineage (GTDB taxonomy): Bacteria > Planctomycetota > Planctomycetia > Pirellulales > Pirellulaceae > JBJHCD01. The sequence goes on from JBJHCD010000046.1 coordinate 11,039, forward strand.
TTAGTTCAGCGGTGATCGGCCGCGAGACGGGAATGACCGTTTACCGAGTCGACCTGTCGTTGCTGCTCAGTCGCTGGGTTGGTGATGTCGAGAAGGGATTGTCGCGGCTCTTCGATGCCGCCGAGTCCCAGAATTGGTTATTGTTTTTCGATGAAGCCGACTCCATTTTTTCCTCGCGCGTCAATATCCAGGAAGGTCGGGACGTGTATGCGAATCAGCAGGTGAGTTACCTGCTACAAAGGCTGGAGTGTTTTCGTGGTGTCACCATTCTGGCGAGCAATTCTCCCGATAACATCGACCGCGCCTTTCTCCGTCGCATTCATACGCAGATTCACTTTCCCGAGCCGAATCAGCAGCAGCGCGAACAACTCTGGCAATCCGTGATTCCACCCGAGCTGCCACTGGCGGACGACGTGGATCTTTCGTTGTTGGCAAGTCGATACCCACTGACCGGAGGTGCCATTCGGAACGTCATCTTTCATGCCGCCTACCGGACTGCGGCCCATCGAGAGGCGCGCGTGAGCCAAAAGCGATTACTCGAAGGAATTCAGGCCGAATACGAGAAGACCGGGCGCAGCTTTAGCAAACAAAAGGAGGCGGTCTGATGTCGGCTCCCGCTACCACGCAGCGCACCGCTGCACCCACGACGGGCAGGCGTACGTCCTCGCCCAGCACCCGCCAGGCACCGTCAGGCCGAGAATCGTCCGCGAACACGACCAATGCGGTGCAAAACGATAGGGAGAGCCAGACAACCTTTGAACTGAAGCTGGGAATGCTTGTCCGCCGAATTCCTCTGATCGGGGAAAATGTCCGCGTCCGAGGAAACCAGTTGGAAATCGCTCTGGAAAACTTGGGACTGGCGTTGCCCGGATTGCAATTCACCTCCCTGACCTTGAACCGCGATCGGAAATCGAACCTTATCTCGGGTGGAACCCTCAACGGAAACATCCGAGTTCCCTTTGTGGAAGGAACGGCCCGACTATCCATTGATGCGGAAGGCAACCTGAGTGGCGGAGCGCGGGGGACGTTGACCATTGGCCTATTGAACAATCCCCGGCTGGAGTTTATGTACCTCGACCGTGAATGGCAGGCATCCCTGACCATGGGTTTGGAGGATTTGGCCGCTCGATTGCCGATCCCCCAGGTAACCGTGACTCAGGGAACCGCGTCCATCACGATCAAAGGCGATCAGATTAGTGGGGCCCTTCAGGCTGACCTGGTGCATGACGTCCTGGGTACGGGAAGTCTCAACCTGTCGATTGATTCCAATGCCATCCAGGGCGGAGGGTCGTTTGCCCTGCAGATTCCGTTTCTTGATGGACTGATTGGACAGTTTTCCATCACGGAGGGAGAGCTCACGGCACGGTTGGAGTTCCGAAAGGATCTGGTTCCAGTCTCTCCCGTACCAGGATTGTCAGTGACGGATCTAACCGGATTGATCGAACTAAAAGAGAAACGTCTGTCGGGACAGTTCGGTCTCACCGCCGAATATGCCAACCTGCTCAAGTTAACACTCGGCGAAGTTGGGATTACGTCACAAGGCCTGCGACAGGCTCGAGGCGAGATGCAAGTTTTGGCGCCGCCACTTCAGGAAACGAAAGGACGATTCCAGATAAGTCGAGATCGAACCATTTCCGGGGAACTGACGGTACCGGCGCGGGACATTCCACTTCCGGCACTGAAATCGGGCTCCGTGACCGTGAGACTGCTGGAAAGCGGCCTCGTCGAGGTGTCGGGACAAGGTAAGCTGCAGGTAGGGCCATTTGAAGGAGATGTTTCCGCCGGCTACGAAAACCAACAGTTCTGGCTTCAGGGCGCCGCCGCTCTCACTTTGCCAGGAATGGAACCGGTAACGGGCCGCTTTGATTACCGAGAAGGCGAACTGCAGGGCGATGTCGAAGTGGGAGCCAGAATGACGGGGCTCACGGGCCGAGCCATGTTGAGCTACCGGAATCAGCTCTTTTCCGGGCAAGGAAGGCTGGAATACTCGCTCGGCAAATTTGGCGGTTGGGTCATGGTAAGCGTGGATCACGACGGCAAGATTTCCGGCGAGGGAGAGGCGACTTTCCGGTTGTCGGATAATTTGCAGGGAACCATTGGCCTGACGGTGGACCCCGAGCTGAATGTGGATGCGCGGGGTGAGTTGGCATTTCCTTCCGAGGTTCGGCTGTTCGCTCCTTGGGAGTATGAAAAGACCTTCTTCCGATTTGACGAAGAGTTCCCGCTCTGGGGAATTCGCGTACCCGTGGTGGGAAGCCTTGGTATCGTGGCGGAAATTCATGCCACGGCGGGATTTCGTGCCCGATTTGGGCCAGGAACCTTCCGAAATATCACGGCGAAGGGAGAGCTGAGCACGCGGCCCGAACAGGAACCCCGATTGGAACTGACCGGTGACTTTCATATTCCCGCCGGCGCGGAAGTTGTCTTGATTGTGGGTGGAGGAATCGGTTTGTCGGTCGTGGTGGCCAAAATCAGTGGGGGAATCAATCTTCGGGGAGTTGCGGGAGTCTATGGAGCAATCACGCTGACTCCCACATTCCTCTACGAAAACGGCGACTACAAACTTCGCGGCGAGGCGCTCTTGGAAGCCGCCGCGCAGCTTCGCGCCGGAATCGATGCCTATGCCGCCGTACGTGCCGGACTTGGGTGGCTATCCAAGGAAGTGTGGCGGAAAGACTGGAATCTGGCTGAGTGGGTATTTGATCCGGGGTGGAACATCGGCATGCGGGCGTCACTCGAATATGTCGTGGGGCAGCCATTCCGGCCCGAGGTCAAGTTGGAAGAAGTGGAGGTGGATCCGAAAAAACTCGTCAAAGGGGCGATACCAAATTCCGGTGAACCGACGAGTGCGCCGGTAAGACCGTCCCAACCCACGACGCAATTCCGGCCCGCCCAGGGCGAGGTTGCGCAAGTGGAATCGAGTGCGGTTCCGCCAGGGAATGTCGGCGCGAGTTCGCCTCCCACGGTTTCGCCC
>JBJHCD010000047.1:0-8153 GCA_050485845.1 Pirellulaceae bacterium
TCGGGAACGCTGGCGCTGAGCCGCCACCCCACCGCGCCTGACGCGTTCCCAATCGGCCACCACTCAATTGCCCTGCGCAAGGCAGGACGTCGTGGATGCAACGCTCACCCATGTTTGGGAAATAGTGCGTAGCCTGCCATGGGCTCGCCTGCGAGCCGATGGGCAGGGCCGAGCCGACGGTGCGCCATGACTGGTCGTGCCACTGCGAGGAGTCGACGTCGGGGGCAGGCAGCCTGCGGGCGGCCCACGTGGAAAGCTTCACTCCGTTGTACCCGTGCGCCCCGTGGTCGGCCTGAACGGCCTCCCGCCCTGAACGGGCGGCGCCGACCGGCTCGGGAGCCGGTGCGGCTTGCGGGCTGAACGCCCGCTTGTGCTCGTTGGCACTCGCACCGGGCCGAGTCCGCTGGGGCGGCCTGCGGCCCGTTTCGGGCTCCGCTGAACGCACCGCCCGGTCGGCCCACCGCCTCGCAATCGCTCGGCGGGTGGGCGGTCGGTACCGTACGGTGTTTTTTTGCTTGTACTGGGTTACCCGGGTTACCTAGAATTTTTCGTGCTGCTAATTATCCGCATTCCATGATCGGAGCCCAGCCATGATCCAATCCGCAGCGAACAACCCCCAGCGTTTCGAACTTACTCCCACGTTACTGGTTGAGCACGACGGACGTCGATTCCCGAGGACATGGGACCGGACTCCCCAGGAACCCGCCTATCGCCTTGGCATGCAGGCCGAAATCAACGAAGGTCTCTCGTTGGCGGATAAACTTGCTGAGTCGGTATGGAAACAACTCCCATGGAACTTGCGGCCACCGGAAGTTGATCGGCAAGAGCTGGTCCAAACCTACATTGCCAGCCTGACTCAGCTTGATCGGTTTCGGCAGGACGTCGATAACTTGCTTCGCTTGGCTTGCCGGGCGAATTTAGAGTTCCGGCAAGGCCTCGGCGAGACGCACGTCCAGTCACGTGACGAGGCGATGGGAAAGAAGCTGGATGAGATGTTTTCTCATGCCGAGTACGCTTGGTCGCCACTCCGTAATGTCTTGAATGCGAAGTTGGTCTCTTTACCCGGGTCGGCACTCCGAGAAACGCTCAATGAGGCATTGAGCGAGGCCGTTCGTGACTTCTCCAAGCAGTTTATTGAGCTGTTGGCGAAGCTAGTCGACGCCGAAATGTTCGGTTTGGTCGAATGGCTTCCCAATCAATGCTGCAGCTACCACTTTTTCAAACAAGTGGTGATCCAGGATAATGAAGGAGCTTCGACACGGGTCGAGAATTCGTACTTTTCCGGCGCCTACCGTCACAGGTCGCGAAATGAGCGAGTCGGTACGCGACGCAAGGAAGTCGTGAAGGGCAAGGGCCAGCATCACTATCGGTTGGCTCGCCACCAGCACGAAGTGATGAACGCGGTCCGAACGAGCATTGCGAACAGTCGCGTTGTCATGCCACCGCCGGTGAAGTTATTGGTCGAAAACGTCCCGGATTGGCTGGACGAGCATGTCAAGGTCATCGACGGTGATTTGTTCCGTGAACGGATTGTCGAGCGCGATGCTGGGTGTGAGAACTGGGCGGATATACAAGTGCAAGACGAGCCGATTTACGGTACCGAACCGGGCGTTATCATCGGTCCGTTCGTCTTAACCGGCTGGGGACCGCGTGAAGTCGAGGCCGAAACGACTCGTCGAGAACAGGAGGCGGAACAAGAGCTGGCGGCGGAGGCGGCAAGGGCGTTACCGCCGCTGGTCTTCATCGCATTGGTGATCAGCAGCCTGGCCCTGGGGACCATCATGATCGGTCTTGCCAAAGGAGGAATTGGTCTTCTGGTCGCGGTCATGGTGGCCATGGCCGCCGTGACTGCGATTTGGCAGGCATCGTTCACCTATGGAAAGTCCGTGCATCTGCCTTCACCTGATGTCTTCGCACACTTGAATGCCGGTTTTTGGGGAAGCACGATGCTGATACTGGGATGGATGGGGGCGATCCTTGTTTCTCCGACGCCTCTGGTTATCGCGGTTACCGCTTTCGGCGTTGGCGGCACTTGCCTGGTGCAACTCCATCGCCTCTATCCGGCCGCCCTGGCAGCCATGCTGCCGTTTCTACGTTCGGTTTGACAACATCACGATTGACCCGGGTATCCATTGATGAGCACTGATGCGACCAGAGGGCCGGACCGTTCGCAGCATTGGCTGTTAACCGGGTTTGGCCGAGTCATGTTGGTTTGGGGCGGTTTGCTGGCCATTTCTTGGCTGCTCTATGCGTGGCAGGCCGAGCGGAACAAGGAGATGCAAAGTGAACTTCGTACAACTCAGTCCTCCGTTCAATCATTGACCGACCGAGTCCAGTCGGGTCAACAAGGGACGCAGGCTGGATTGGAAGAACTGCGAAGCGAATCGCAGGCGTTGCTGCAACGCCTTGATGAAATGGAGCGGCTGTCGTCCGTTGGCGAGGTGCGTGTTAGTGGGCGACAACCAAGTTCGGACGACGCGGAGTCAAAGCGGGCTGTCGAGCGTGCTCGGGTTGCGGTACTTGCCGCACAAGCGAAGTCGAGTCAGGAGCGAATCGCCAAACTCCAGGAGTTGACTGCCGAATGGCAGGCCCGTTTGTTGACCGTGACCACGGGCGACATCGGGCGGCGCATCGCGGGCAGTCCGCCGCACATCGAGCTGACCGCCGAAATCATTGACTACCCGTTGCCCGATGCGGATACGGTACTTCAGTGGCAACTGCAAATGGAGGCCCTAGCTGCACCGATCGACCATGCCATGGAAGAGTCCGATCGAGTGCCCGTCATTACGAGTGAACACGCCGAGATGTTGACCGACCTGGGTAAGCAGATTGCGGAGGCCTTGGCCAGCTTTCAGCAGCAGCAACTGCTGCTCGAAGCGGTGATCCGAGAGACGGCGGATTTCGAACCGGCCGAATTGACATTCGATGAATTCCGTCAACAGCGGCAGGCGGACATCGAACGAGAAGCGGCCGAGCGGATGCTGGCCGCGCGGGAGGCGGCACGGCGCGAAGCGGAAGCCGAACAAGCCGCGCGACTGGCGAAGCTTGAGCAGGAGCAGGTCGCCGAGGAAACTCGGATACTTGAGTTTCAACAGCAGGCGAGAACTCAGGGGCTGAAAGCCGAGGCAGACCGGCTAAGCCAGGCCGCACAGAAGGCGCAGCTTGAACGAGAGTTTCAGCGAGACCTGCCGCAAGTGCGATCCCTGCTGGTGGCCTTCACGACTCCGGGATTCAGCCACCGCGCCGATGGGACCAAGGGCCCCGTCTCGCTGTCCCTACTGCAGGCGGAAGGTGCCACGACCGAATCCCGCCGTGGCATGGAACGTCTGATGCGATTGGCTTCGGTGAAAAATGATCGTCCGCGCGGTGGCATCCCGCAGTTCTTGGGCGGCGATCTGGAATGGCAGATTACCAACAAGGAGCCGATCGAACGGGCCCAGCGACTACTGAACAAGTACGGTGAGTTGATGGTCGAAAAGGGGATGCTGGCCCCGTGACGCCGTCACTCACGGGTCGGCTCAGGCGGCCTGCAGGATGGCTACCAGCCTTACCTGCGCAATCGCCGCGTTAACCGCCCTCGACCATGTTGCCAGTAAAGAACTTAGCTGCGGTTTTGGCGGCAAGTGTCAGCTACCAGTATCTGGCGACACTTGGCCTGACACCCGTCGCCGAGCCACCACAGCCCTCCCCCCCAAACGAAGAGGCGGTTGTACATGGCCCGAAGACGACCGACCGACGATATCCCCGGCCGACGAATTCGCGTCCGGGGCCGAGATCGTCCCTACTTGGAGCGACTGAGGATTCGTCGAAGGGACTACTACTTACTGGAGAAGCTTGGAAGTCCGACACGCCAGCGGTATCTCGCCTTCGACCCGCTGCAAGGCCCTGGGGGAGCTTACTTCCTGATTCAGCGACTGCCGCTTGGGGCCACCACCCATCAGCAGTTACAGGTCTTGCGACGTCTCAAAGACGACTCCCTGCCACGAATCGTTGAGTGGCAGCGTGGCACCCGTGGTTGGGACTTGGCACTGACCTGGGTCGAAGGCGTTAGCTTGGATGTCTACCTCTCGCATATCGCGTCGGGTCGGCGACCGCCGGTCTCTCCTGAACAAGCAGTACGTTTAATCCATGGTTTGGCCAACGGCATCTGCCGCATGCACCACAAGCTGCAGGTGACCCACGGAGACATTCAACCGCGAAACTTGGTGCTCACGGCTCACCCAAGCCGACTGTTGTTGATCGACTTCGGGAGCGCCTGGACGCGCCAGGCTTCCAAGTTTCGCGAGCATGGCGATGGCCACAATCGCTGCTACGCGGCACCCGAACTGCAGGACGGCTCGTTCGTTGAAGGGTTTCACGCGGACCAGTTCTCGGTGAGCGTCCTCTTGTACCAACTGCTGACCGGCGTGCTGCCTTACGATGGTCTGGGAGGCAAGGCGGGACGTCCCGAGTACCGTGCCAAAGTATCCGACGCCCTGGTCGCTCCGAGCCGCGCGTGTCGCCAAGTTGCCGAATTACCCAGGTCATTACACGAGGGCATCGACCGCGTGACACTCTGCGGCCTGGCGCTCGATGCCGATGCACGGTACCCTAACCGACATGCCTGGCTGGACGATCTATTCGAAGTGTCCGCGCGGATGCGACTCAAGCCGAAAGAGTCCACGGGCGAACGTGTGTTCACCCGGGTCATCGAATGGTTCATCCGTCCCGAGCCGACCCGATAGACGCAGCCATGTCCCAGTTCACCGACACTCGGTGAGCTGCTACTCGTGGGCAATCCCTAACTGCACCGCCTTGCGGTGTGGCGGATCCCACGCGAATCGATCTCCGCAGGGACTGTGGTAGAGTCGTCCGTTAACTCCTTTAGTCAGCCGTGGCGCGATACTCTTGCCGTCCAGTACCGTCTCGTGCCCAAACCGGTGAACGCGCGGCTTTCCCCATCGACAACCATCACAAGCTTCGCGTTGTGGGCGATCGGGTACAAATCTTCCCAGTTGGTACACCGCAAGATCCTCGCGGGCTTTCTGCATCGCTCGCTCAAATTGAACTCGGTGCCCTTGCGTGAAGGGAATGATCAGCCCGTCATACGAGTCGGCGAACAACAGAATACCGAATGGCGCCTGGCCCCCCTCGCACGCCTCGATCAAATGGCAATACGCGGCCAGCCGAACGATGTGCTGAGGTCGGCACACGGCCCGCCCTCGATGTTTCTTGACGACGGGGATGCGGATGTGCCTCCCTTGCACTAAGAGTCGCCAAGGCCGCCCCGTCAATCGGGCGTCGGGATCGTGCATTTTTTCCGGTCGCAGGCAATCGAATCCCGACTTTCGGAGCGTCCACCAGTTGACCGGGGTAATTTCGGTGGGAGCCATGTCGATTTCGATTTCCTGGGCGTTACGCGAGAGCGTTCGCACTCGCACCAGCGACAGGATTTCGCCGCACATATCCCAAAGCTTCACCAACAGGACCGCCACCGAGAGCAAGGCGAGCATGCCGGCCGGCATTCCGAACAGCCACCACATCAGGCCCACCAAAAACAGGGCCGGTCCCAATAGCATGAGCCAGAACGACAACGAGGAGTATTGGAGTCTGAGGGCCTCGGCAAACTGGTGTTCGTCGTAGTCACCACACCAATCCAGCTTCGGTCCCAGATTGGGTTCCTCGTCGCCGGAATCGTCTCCCGAGGCCAACGACAACAGGGCAGCTCTTGGACAATAGACATTGTCGCTGACAAAATGCACGCCCAACACCGGCGGAAGGCTCCCAAACCGCTCCGCCTCACGCAATCGACCTGGACCCGTTGCCATCTTGGTTACCTCGTTGCCCAGCGGTGAAGTTCATGTACCAGTGTCGACAAATCGGCTGGCCGCTTCGTCGGTAGCGGTTCCAGGCAGGCAATTATTGACCCTTGCAGCCGCTTGGGGCAGCCCACCGCCTGCAGCATTTTATCGGCCGAGTCTGTATTGTTGCCCGAACCGGCGGCCGCAACGGCGGTTTGTCCAAAGCTGTAGAGATCGGAGCGAACTGTCGCGGAACCGCCATCCAATTCGGGAGCACGAAAAGGATCTTCGGGCCAATCACTCGAAACCGAAGGACTCCCATCAAGCAGTTTGGCCAACTCGAAGTCCGTCAGCACGGCATGACCACGAACGTCGTCGATCAGAATTCGACTCGGCGAAAGCTCGCGAAGCAGCACGTCCGCCGCGTGCAGAGTTTGGATTCCGGTGGCGATATCGAGCAGTAGCTTCGGCAGTGTCTCGGTCGGCCAGGGCCCAGAAGCCAATCGGTCCGCGAGCGAGTGTTCTCCCACCCAGTGATCGATGACCCACCACCCATCGCCCGGATTCGTCGGGGCTGACGCGAGGTTCACGGCAATATTCGGATGGACGCCGACACGGGCACACACGTCGGCATGTCGTGAAAGTTGATGCCGCATCTCCTCTCGCTTTGCGTCCGAGGCGAATCCCAGATGGTAGTACTTGCCGCGAGCGTATTTGCCCTGCGTATGCCGATGCTGCATCTGGGAGACAATGTAGTACAGGCCGTTTGGCGTTAATCGCCCCTGGTCGAGGTAGCAGATCCATTGCCACTCGGCGGCACCGGCGCTTGGCCCGGTCGGCTCGGATCTTGGACGGTATAGCGGATCGTGAGCGGCCAACAGGTCGGTAACCTTCTTGCCCAAATAGTCGGCGACCTTCTTGGCCGTGGCCGCTTGCAGGCCACCTCCGTTGAACATCTCGGCCAGTCGGTGGGCTGGAACCTGGCAAGCAACTGCAAAGTCTTTTCGCGAAAGCCCCAAATTCAGGCGGGCTTCATCCACCAGGTAGCTATCCAGGTAGACGTACCTCGGGTCGAGTGGCGTTTTCGGTGCGTTGACTGACATTTTTCGAAACGAGCGCCTTTCGGGGTCTTTTCGTGTTGCGTGACGACGTTCAATGGACCTTGCACTTACCGCGGTGACCCAACCGTCCACCCCACTTCCTATTCTTCCGGAGGAGTAATTCATGAACAAGCTCATTTCCCACTTTCTTGATCGTGTCGTCGAGCGAGTGACAGTCCTGGTCACTGGCGTGGTCAGTTCCCGCGTCGAAGGACTTCAGGCCGTCGTGCAGGCCGAGCAACAAAGCGAGTTGGAAGACTTGGCTCGCCAGTACGAGGCCGAGGGGAAGCTGGAGGTCGCCCAGACGCTTCGCCAGCGGGCCGGACGCCTTACGTGTAATAACCTGGCCGGAGAGGCAGACGACATGATGCGGCAAGTGACCGCTCCGTTGGCTGGACTGCCGAACCAGGAACCTGAGGCAACCCTCCCCGCATTGCCAGATAAGTCGAGTGGTAGCGGGAAGCGGCGTTCGACCAAGTCGGCGCGATCGAGCAACAAGTCGGGCTCGGAGGATCCGTTGGGAGACATCCATTGAACACGCCACTTCACCTGACGGACCGCGACCGGGAAATCCTTATGGTCCTGGTCCAGAAGGTTCGGTTATTGGGGCAGCGTCAGATCGCCGAGCACTGGTGGCATGGCGATTTGGCCAATACTCGCCGCCGAATGCGGCGACTTGCGGAGAAGCGACTGGCCGAGTGCCACAGTGTGCTGGCCCGGACGATTCCGCCGCTGAACGAGCCGATCATCCACTGGAACCCTGGTGACCCGACTCCCGAGTTCGGTGCGGTGGCCTACCGTTGTCGCGAGCGTTGGCGCCGGCGACCGGCCCGCCCTGTCACGGTTTGGGTTGCCACCGAAAAGTCGGCAGGGATGCTCGGGGGCGGCAGCCATAGCATGAAGCATCGCACGCAGGTGACTCACGACTTGGGCACGGCGGCCGTTTGGCTGCAATTCCGCGCGAAATGCCCGCAACTGGCCGCGGCGTGGCGCGGTGAAGACCGCATGGCCCCCACACGCCGAGGCGAGAAACTGCCCGACGCCTTCATTCTCAACGTGCATGGTGACGTTGAATGGGTGATCGAGTTTGGTGGTGGCTATGACGCGTCTCGAGTCGAAGCGTTCCACCATGACTGCTCCAACCGCAACCTCCCTTATCAGTTGTGGTAGATCAATGACCTCATCCCGCTCGCTGGCTAATCAACCGCTGTCTCCACGTGACCGGCAAATCGTCGAACACATCGGACGATATCGGATGAGTACCACCCAGGTA
>JBJHCD010000047.1:8163-13951 GCA_050485845.1 Pirellulaceae bacterium
ACTCTCGCTCGGTGCATTGTCAAAAGTCCTGCGGAGGCTCTGCCAGAATGACTACCTACGTCGGTTCACGTTGAAGCACCCAGTTGCTTATCTGATTCTGGGACGTGCCGGCGCGGAGTTGCTCGGAGTCGGTCACCAGCGAACGGAACCACTGGGAGCACAGTCATTACCCATGGAGTACGCGCTGTTGCTGTATGCCACGATGGGCACTGTTGTCCGCAAACGGTTGACGGTCGCCGAACTGACCGACCTTTGCCCATGGCTTGATGCTCCGTTCTGTAGCTCACCTCATTGCCTTGACCAGGGGAATCAGGTGATCGAATTGGTTCGGGTTGATCTGGGGGGCCCAGCCGACCATGTCGCTCGCAAGACAAAGCGTGACATCCGATCACGGCGGCAGCTGGAACATTTTGACCGATTTGTGCAATCCGGGCGATTTCGACTCGTGGTGATCACCGGCACGCCGGAGAAATCAGCCGCGATACGCCAGGCGATGAACCGGCACGATTGGCCGAGGGGCTTAGCGATTCGATTGGCCGTGGTACCTCAGTTACTGACCATCGTAGGGAGTTCATCCGATGCGCGCTGAGTATTACCAAGACGCTGGCAACCCGGTGCAAAGGCAGCTTCTTCCCAAGACATCTCCCACCCTTGAGTTCGTACCGGTGCCGTTTCCACCGGCCGGTTTTCAGGAGCGTCCGATTCAGTATTTCTTGCTCCTCACCAGTGTGCTGACAGGTGCCTACTTCTTCTATTTGTGTTTGCCGCCAAAACCTTGGCTGGAACCGCTCGACCTGCTCGTGTCTCTCCCAATTGTCGCCTATGGCATTAATCGATCAATCAAGACTCGCTCGCTGATCCCGCTACTTGAGTGGTTTACCCTTGCCGCGTTGGTGGTGCTCATCGCCAACCACCGCGTCCCTTGGGAAGCGAAGACATTGGTGTTTGGCTTGATGTTGGGCCTGCATACTTACCTATTCGGGCAGCAATGGATGCTGCTTTGTACGGCCTCTCCAGTACCTCGACAGCAAGCCAAGGATCTTCGAGCGACATGGGGAAGACAGCTGATGGCCGCCTCGCTGATTGCCATCGCATTGGCTTTCGTGGCGGTGGTGGTTGGCCAAATTCCTTTTTTGATCGCCGTGTCGACTCTGATTCTGACCGCCTTGTTTATGTCGAATCCCGCGGAGCTTCGTCAGCGGCAGTGGAATGTCCGCACAGTCTACTGGCGAAGCGTTAGCTGTTGGCTACTGCACCGTTCGCGCAACGTCCCTGGCCTGCAACAGGTCACGGTCTCCGACCCCTCAATGCGGATGGCACTGACCACGGCCACCAGCATGCTATTTGTGATCGCGATCGGCGTCGGTTCGGAGTCGTTACTGCACCAGATAGTCAGTTTCAGCTTGAACTTCAGCGAATCTCTCGTTGATCACGTAAAACGGCAGAATGGTGGCCCGCATCAGTACGTCCTTCATCTCGCGGTGGTCCTACCGGCGACCCTCATCATCGTGGTCATGCTCCCGCTGTTGCTGACCATCGCCTGTAGCGTTGCCCTTACCGCTCCGGTCCTGGTGGCTGCCACTGTCGCATGGGAGCGCAGTCAGCGTGACAGTTCCCATTCCACGATCCTCGAGGACGTCCGGAACTCCACCGATCTGATCGAACGCGACAGCATCTACCTGGGGCGCGTAGCGGCTGATGGCAGTCCCGTCTTGGTTCCCCGCAAAGTGTTTGCCGAACACGCTCACGGCTTGGGAGACAGCGGGTCGGGCAAGACATCGCTGTTCCTCTGTCCGTTGATCGAGCAGTTGGTTACCGGACAAGACTGCAGTGTGATCGTCCTTGACTTGAAGGCGGACTCCCTGGAGTTGCTGGCCACTCTGCGTGCTGCCGGCGAACAAGCCAAACGGCAGTCCGGTCGGGAAATACCGCTGAGATACTTTTCTAATCAGACCAATCGATCGACGTTCGCCTTCAATCCAATGACGCAGCCCTACTGGTCCGGATTCGACCTGTTGACCCGTACCGACATTCTCTGCGGGGCCAACGGATTGACTTACGGCACCGACTATGGACAGGGCTACTACAGTTCGGCCAATGCCGCGATCCTGTTCCATTCTCTTAAGACATTCCCGCATGTGGAGACATTCACCGAGTTGGCGGACTGCATCGGTGACGTGATCACCACGGCGAAGCGGCGAGAGTTGAATCCCGAGATTCGCAAGGCCGGAGTTCATGTGCACGAGGTGATTAAGCGATTGGCGGCTTGCCAACCGCTGAACGTCACCCGGCAGTCGGCGGTTTCGCCGGAAGTCTCTGACCGAGCGATCGACCTGACGGAGGTGTTCCAGACGCCGCAGCTGATCTACTTCCACCTCTCCTCCACCTTGTCACCTAGCGGAGCCCCGGAAATTGCCCGCCTGGTCAACTACATGCTCCTGGCCGCCTCCACGCAGTGTCGCCGCAAGATCCCCGTGTATCTGGTCGTCGATGAATTCCAGCGAATGGTCGCCAGCAACTTGGAGTACATGTTGCAGCTGGCACGCAGCATGGATGTGCGGGTGATACTGGCGAATCAGAGCATGCAAGACTTGAAAAAGTCCACTACCAATCTCATCCCGGCCGTCGAAGCAAACTGCCGGGTAAGGCAGTGGTTTTCCGTATCCAGCAGCGACGATCAACTTCGGCTTTCGCGGACCAGTGGAACGACAGTTGATTTTCGTTCCGCGTATTCCTACTTGCCGAATGACCTGATCGACGAGCTGAAGAGCTACATGGTCAGCGAGCAAGTCGTCGAACGGATCGGAATTAACGACATCCTGCTGGCCAGCGACCATCCATTTCGAAGCATTCTGCGAATCAGTCGTGGTGACGGATATAGCCAATACGGCGGCATGCCCGTGATTATCGAGTCCCGCTTCCACATCTCCAAGGACGAATACGAGCGACGTCGAGCCATGCCCTGGCCGGAGAGCCCCGGTTCCTTCGTACCGATCAACACACTCCCAGTCCGGCCACGTGCTGGAAGCCCCGGGCGACGGGCACCGGTCAAGTCGCCCAATGAACCGGACTGGTCCGAAGAGATTATTGATGCCTCCCAATCCAAGACGCTGACTCACGAGGAAAAGCGGGCCGTCGAGGACCTATTCCAGAAATTCAAGACCGATCAAACGGACGGGCCCGACAAGCCGAAGCCGAAGCGGAGGCGTAAGCGATGATTCAGCTGACCGACCGTGACTGCGACCTGCTGGAAGTCTTGGCACGAAGGGTTCGCTTGTTGACCCTTGTCGACTGCTCCCGGCTCGGCTGGCCCAGTGCGGGGGGGCTGGGACCAGCTCGCCGGCGACTGAGCGCGTTAGCATCGGCTGGGTGGATTGAATTACATCAAATCACTGCCCGAGCGCTCCCCACGAATCCAACACCAATGTTCGTCTGGGAACCGGGCCAGGATGAGCCAGACATCGAAATGCTGTCCAGGCTGTTCCGTCGGCGACGCTTGCCGGAGTCACGCCTGGTAACCGTCTGCACCGCCTCGGCATTAACCGCAAATCTTTGGGGGAGTGCGGCTCGCGGACTTCCGCCCGTCGAGCAGCGTCAGCACGACCTTGACCTCTCAAAGGTCTACGTTCATTTGCGTCTGCATTCCCCGGAACTGGCAATTGGCTGGGTCGGTCCGCAGGTTCGGTCCCTCGCAGGTGTCGGAATGTGCGAGCCGGACGCCCTGATTCATGACGCCCGGGACCGGTGCTGTCGCGTAGTCGAGGTGGTCGGCCGTTCTGGTCCACGACGCCTCCTACGCATCCACGAATTCTGCGAGGAATCCTCGCTTCCGTACGAGCTGTGGTGACTGCCATGCCAACCGACACCCTGATCACGTCCACGGCAATCGATCAGCCGGCGACTGCCGTACTTCAGCATATCGCCCGCTACCGGATGAGTGTCTTTCCGGCGTTAGTGCGGCTCCCGGAATTTGCCGGTCAGCGAGCCGCCAACGTCAAGCAGGCACTGCGCGAACTTAAGCGACTATCGATGATCGACTCCGCCACGCTGCATCACCGCATGCAGTACTGGCACCTTGCCAATGATGGCGCTCGACACTGCGGATTGTCGCAAGCTCGGTGCGGCCCGCTTTCGGAAGTGGGGAAGATTCGCGCCTACGCTTTCCTCGACTTTTGCTGCCTTCAGGAGGTCCCCCGACGGCCACTTACAGACGAGGAAGTCCAGGCCATCAGTCCCGACTGGGATCGGCCGGGATTACCGCCCACGTACTACTTCGACGCGTCCGGCGATGGATGTGTCGGCCTTTGCCGAGTCGACGTTGGACGACGCGGACGCTGGGACCGCATCGTTGGCTCGGTCGGCCGAGACATTGCCGCCCACACCCGTCGAGCGGGATTCCGCCACTTGGTTCAAGCCGGGCGATTTGAAGTCACTGTGTTGACGGCCCTGGAACAAAAGGCGATCCGCTTGCGCGAAGTCTTCGCGACCCGTGCTTACAAGGATGTGGTGCCGGTACGGATCTTGACCATGCGGCAATTGATACCCCTGATCGCTTCGGCGTCATGAAAGGAGGTCCACCCGATTTTTTTACCCTCTCCACTTTTTGTCTCGAGGGTCCCATTCGCTCTTTGCCCAGGAGCACGGAAAAACAACGGGCAATGATGCTTTGTAAACCGTAGGCTCACTCGATGTTCATGGGAACGCATGTGTGCCGACTTGCTGGGAGATTCCAGACGATGAGCATGTATCGCTCACGCAACCAGAGCAAACGATGGCGCATGAAATGGCCGTGGAGTTGGCTGTTCCCACTTCGTGTAGATGAACGAATCTGCAAGGAGTGTCGCATGCCGTTTCACGAAGGTCCGGTGCCGAAGGAAGTCGTTCGATTCGACGCAGGCAGCGTGTCCGCATTCATCTATCCTGCCGCAGGGTATCGGAGAGGTGAATTCGTCATTCGCGTAGGTCGTTGGAAGTCCGGAGGGAAGCAGTTCTACTCCTCGGAGTTCATCCCGATGGCTGACATCGACGATCTGCTGGCCGTTGTTGCGATGGCCAAGGATGCACTTGCCGAAGCGCCGCGAACCAGGGCGCAACGCAGGTAGGTTTACAAGGTTGTTTTGGTGGTTTGGTTCTGGTTTTCGGGCCGCCCGAGGGCGGCTCACCCATTGGTGCTGCGAGGTGGAAGCTCGCAGTTGGAATACAACGAGATTCGCGTCGGCCATGGAGATTGATGCGAACCAAACTAAGACAGGAGTGATTATGGCACAGAAACAGAAACCGGTCCACCGAATCCGGGTAGGTCGTATTCGTGCGGCGATTTGGCTCAACCAAGTCGGCGACGGCGAGACGTGGTTCAATGTCACGGTCTCACGAATCTACCGGGAAGGAGAACAGTGGCGGGAGAGCTCGACCTTCAGTCGTGACGACCTTCCGGTGGTCTCCAAGGTGGCGGACATGGCGTACAGCTGGATCTGGGGGCAAGAAGTGCCGGCCCAGTCAGATTCGGTGATCGACCAAGGATAGGAAACACGTGCCGGCCGGATGCAATCCGGTCGGCCCTCAACCATGGAGGGTACAGCCATGATCCATTCCACCGAAGGAAAGTTTCCGACGGGAAGAATCGTCATCACCAAGACCGCGCTGGGGGCTCTCGCTCCCGAGGACGTGCTATTGGGACTCAATCGCCATGTGCGTGGTGATTGGGGCGATTTGTGTGCGAATGACTGGTTGGAGAACGAGTTCGCGCTTCGGTGCGGCAACCGGCTCCTTTCTCGGTACTGCACACAAG
>JBJHCD010000048.1:0-13852 GCA_050485845.1 Pirellulaceae bacterium
CGGCAGGTCTTCCCGAAGACCTGCTGTTGTTTGAAGAACCGCAAGCGGCCGTCTATGCCTGGTTGGCTGGCTGCGGCGACCAATGGCGGAAGCGACTTCGAGTCGATGACAAGCTCCTGGTATGCGATGTCGGAGGAGGGACCACGGATCTGACTCTCGTCAGCGTCGCGGAAGTGGATGGAGAACTGGAACTGCAGCGAGTCGCCGTCGGAAAGCATCTGTTGGTTGGTGGCGACAACATGGATCTGGCCCTGGCCCATCTGGCGGCAAGTAAGTTCGCCGACCAGGGCGTGCAGTTGAATCCTTGGCAATCCGTGGCCCTGTGGCACTCGTGCCGAGCTGCCAAGGAGCGGCTGCTGGCGGCGGATGAGGAAGTTTCCCATACGATTTCCGTCCTCGGTCGGGGAAGCAAACTGATTGGGGGGACGAAGTCGATCGAGGTCACTCGAGCTGAAGTGGCCGCCCTGCTGGTCGACGGCTTTTTCCCACGCACTCCGCGTGACGAACGTCCGCAACTCCGTCGTCAATCCGGTTTTCAGGAATTGGGACTGACCTACGAATCGGACACGGCAATCACGCGGCATGTGGCCGCCTTCCTCTCAGATCATGGCGAGGAGGATGGGCCGGTATGTCCGACGCACCTCCTCTTTAACGGCGGAGTCTTCAAGTCACCCGCCTTCCGACAACGGATGTTGGAGATCCATCAGGATTGGTTTCCCGACCAGGAATCCACTCGGCTGTTGGATGGACAGGAAGATCTCGATCACGCCGTCGCTCGAGGCGCCGCCTACTA
Source organism: Pirellulaceae bacterium (assembly GCA_050485845.1). Lineage (GTDB taxonomy): Bacteria > Planctomycetota > Planctomycetia > Pirellulales > Pirellulaceae > JBJHCD01. Next base: position 794 of record JBJHCD010000048.1, read on the forward strand.
TGGTTGGTCCAAGCATCATGGAGGGGTACGAATTCGAGGCGGCGCGGCCCGTTCCTACTACGTCGGTCTGGAGACGGCCGGGCTGGCCATCCCGGGTGCCCCCCGTCCCCTTCGCGCACTTTGTGTCGTCCCATTTGGAATGGAAGAGGGGACCGAGCGGGACATTCCCTCGGCGGAAATCGGACTGGTTCATGGCGAGCCCGCCCTGTTCCGCTTCTTCAGTTCCGCCGTCCGCAAGCAGGACGAAGTCGGGATGTTGCTCGATACTTGGGGCGCGGAGGAATTGACCGAGACCAGTCCGCTGGAAGCGACCCTCCCGGCGGATGAGTTGATCGAGGAACCTTATGTCCCCGTGCGATTTCGGTCCAAGATCACGGAACTGGGAATGCTGGAACTCTGGTGTGTAGGGACCCGGACCAAGGGACGGTGGAAACTGGAATTCAGCGTCCGCGAGGATGCGGAGGGGTAGCGGCGTGGGGCACGAACCAAGTTCGTTCGATCCGCTCGTGGATCGCTTGCCGGCGCGGTATGTCGTGGGAATCGACCTGGGAACCACGAATTCCGCCGTCAGCTACGTCGACACTTCCCGCACCCCTTGGGAGGTCGAGACCTTTCTCATTCCGCAACTGGTGGCCCCCGGACAGAGTGAATCGTTGGAGACTCTCCCCTCGTTCCACTATCAGCCGGCCGCCGGCGAAGGACTCGGCAAATCCCTGCAGCTCGGCTGGAGCCGGGATGAACCGACCCACGCCGTCGGTTTGTGGGCTCGAGAAGAAGGGGGCAAGCGGCCCGGTCGCCAAGTCGCGTCGGCCAAGTCGTGGCTATGCCATTCGGGAGTCGACCGCACGGCACCGCTCCTCCCCTGGCAGGCGGCCCCCGACGCGGAACGCCTCTCACCGGTGGACGTCACCGCTCGTTATCTGGCCCACATGCGAAATGCCTGGGATCATGCCTTTCCCGCGGCGCCGCTGGCCGATCAGGATCTCGTTTTAACTCTGCCGGCCTCCTTCGACGAGGTTGCTCGCGAACTGACCGTCGAAGCAGCCTCCCAAGCCGGACTTCCTCGAGTTGTTCTTATCGAGGAACCGCAGGCCGCCTTCTATGCCTGGGTTCATAAACATCGAGATTCATGGCATGACCTGGTCACCCCGGGACAAAAAATCCTGGTTTGTGACATCGGCGGCGGAACGACGGACTTCACTCTGATTCGAGTACGCCGCGGGGAAGCGGCTGTATCGCCGGAAGCCGCTGAGCAATCGACGGCAGGCCAAGGTGCTGAAGTTCAGTTCCATCGAGTTGCCGTGGGGGAACATCTGCTGCTGGGAGGCGACAACCTCGACCTGGCCCTGGCCCATCTGGCGGAACGAAAACTTGGCACCTCTTCGTCCCTGGATCCTCGGCAGTGGGACGTTCTGGTCCGCGGTTGTCGCCGAGTGAAAGAGACTCTCCTGGGCGAAAATCCTCCGGAGGAAGTGACCGTCCATTTGCCCGCCATCGGTTCCAAGCTGCTGGCCGGTTCGCTCCAGATCACAGTGCGGCGGCAAGAGGTTCAGGACTTGCTGCTCGAGGGATTCCTTCCCCAGGTCCGACTCGATGAGGTCCCCCAGTCACGACGATCGGGATTCCAGGAGTTCGGACTTCCCTTCGCCCCCGACGCCGCCATTACGCGCTATCTGGCTCACTTTCTACACACTCACCGGCACGCGGGTGACGAGGTCATGGAGGAGGGAGAATCCACGGAGAGGGAAGTGACGGATTCCCGCCATGTCGCCCGCCCGGATGTCATTCTGTTCAACGGCGGCTTTTTCGCCTCCCCCGTCTTGCGCAGCCGACTCCTCAAGGTGGTGACGGCCTGGTTCGAGGATCCCCACGACCCCGATTGGCGACCTCTGGTGCTCGATAACGAACAGCTCCACCTCGCGGTCGCTCGTGGGGCAGCCTATTACGGCATGGTTCGCCGAGGGGAAGGGGTTCGGATCACCGCCAACCTCGCTCGCAGCTACTATGTGGGCGTGGAGAGCGACCCGCCGGCGGCCGTTTGCCTCGTGCCCGGACGGACTCTCCCAGGCGAACATATCGATCTGACCGGTTCGACGTTTTCACTGGCCATCTCCCAGCCGGTTGAATTCCCGCTGTATGTCTCTAGTACTCGGCTGACCGACACGCCGGGGCAGTATGTCGAGGTGAGTGCCGAACAGATGCGGGAACTGCCCCCCATCCGCACAGTTCTTCGATCGCGAAAGCGGAGCGAAACGGGGAGCGTCCCCGTCCAGCTGCACGCCCGACTTTCTGAAATCGGTACGATGGAACTTTGGTGTAACGAGGTCGGAACAGACCGACGTTGGCGACTCCAATTCGACGTTCGGATGGCAACTCAAACCGATCGCGCCGCGGACTCTCCCACCGCGGATCCCGACGGGGTGCTCGACGAGGACTCGTGGCAACAATGCCAGTCGCGACTGGCGGCCGTCTTCTCCTCGCAGGGAACCGATTCTCCAGACGGCCTGATGAAGCGACTGGCCCAGGCCCTGGAGAGCGACCGGCAACAGTGGCCCCCTTCGCTCTTGCGCCGCATCTGGGAAGAGCTGATGCGGTGGGAAGCAGGGCGACGCCGCGGTCCCGCCCATGAAGCCCGCTGGCTGAACCTGGTCGGCTTCACGCTACGCCCCGGTTACGGCGTGGCCGTGGACGATTGGCGAGTGGCCGAGACTTGGCGGAAAGTTCGCGGGGGGCTCGCCTTCGCAACTCCCGCCTCCCGCCTCGAATCGATGATCCTCTGGCGCCGAATCTCCGGAGGGCTGACGGCCGGCCAGCAACAGGCCTTGGCCGAGCCGCTGCTGGCGTCGGTGCGTCAATGGCACCGGCGAGCCGGCCGAACGTCAGGCACTGCCCGTTCCCAGGGGGCAGGGAAGAAAAAAGGGGCCGGCAAGGACCGCCGTCGTGAGCCCGGAGGAGGAAACGAAGTCAGTCAGGTCTGGTTGCTGCTCGGATCACTCGAATTGATCGGCGTCTCCAGCAAATTGGAGCTGGGAGATCGAATTGTCGAAATGCTGGGGTGGGAAAAACAGGAGGCCCTCCGATCGGCCCTCATCTGGACCCTGGGCCGACTCGGCCAACGGGCCCCCATCTATGGCCCACTCAATACCGTGGTTCCGGTGGACCAGGCGAGGAACTGGCTCCGAGACCTCATGCGCCAGGATGGGAGCGACCGGGCCATTCAATTGGCGGTCATGCAACTGGCCCGCAAAACGGGGGACCGATATCGCGATCTGGATGGAACTTTTCGGCAAGAAGTCCTCCAATGGCTCGAAGAGGTGCATAGCCCTCCCCATCTCCGCGAGTTGGTGGAAGTCGGAGGGAATTTGGATGAAGACGAACAGGGACAGGTTTTCGGTGAATCGTTGCCGAAAGGCCTCCGTCTCCAACACACGTCCTGACGTGATGGTCAGGAGAGTGATGGGCGGATGGGCCCCCGGTGGGCGGGACCCGACGTACATGCCCGCCCTCCGCCGTAATTGTCGGTCGGGGCCGGTTTCGTTAAGTTGGTGGGCAATGGGGCCTACGGAAGTCGCAGGTGATTCGCGTTCTGATTGCTCGGCCGTGAACAGAACATATTCCCGGCATCCCGCTCGGCGGTTGCCCCGGTGATTTCACGATCCAGATAGGATTTCGCAGGAAGGTACGAAGCTGATGTCAAAAAGCTCGACGTCCACGGTGTTGGTTATTCGCTCCTGGCCGAAGTTGATCTTCATGTGGCCCACCGCGGCCATCTCGCTCCTGATGGGGCTCTTCATGATGATGATGCCCGACTGGGCCAATGTCTGGGGCGCCGTCTATTTGATCACGTTTGCCTTGAATCTGGTTGTGATCACTTTCGACTTTCCCCGCTCGACATCCCTGACCATTTTCGTCGCCATTGTGACCGTGGTTCTCGGGATGATCCTGCTGAACCAGAAATTCGCGATCATCGCCCCGCTACAGGGATGGTTGGCCAGCCTCGAAGTCGGCGCCACTCGGGACTTCTATTTCATCATCACGACCATCATGCTGCTGCTGTTCGCGGGAATGGTGATTGTGACAAGGTTCGACTACTGGGAATTGACCTCCAACGAACTGATCCATCACACCGGACTGCTGGGGGACGTGGAGCGATTTTCCACTGCCGGACTCAAGCTGAACACCGAGATTCACGATGTGTTCGAGTACCTGCTGGCGGGTGCGGGTCGGATCATCATGAACATACCGGGAAATCCACGTCCGGTCGTCTTGGACAATGTGCTGCGGATCTCCTATCTGTTGCAGCAATCCAAGGAAATTCTCAGCCGCCGAGTTGTCCAGGTCTCCTCCTCCGAAACTCCGGAGGACCCCCGAGCCCAGATTGCCCGGGAATACGAATAGTCCCTGTCATTGTTTTCGATCGTCACTGTCCTTAGGTGTCACTGTCCTTAGGTGTCACTGTCCTTAGGTGTCACTGTCCTTAGGTGTCACTGTCCTTAGGTGTCATTGTCCTCGGGTGTCATTGTCCTCGGGCGTGTTTGACATGGATCGTCCCCGTCTTCGGTCCGCTCAGGACCTCAGGATAAACATCTCCAATAACAGCCAGCTTCCCGTCACGCCCAAGCCGAATGCGGAGACCCACAGAAAGAAGTCCCACGTTCGGCTCGGCCTCAAACGGGGATCGCAGTGGTAGTACCGGAAATAGAGCGCGGCCAGCCCCAGCATCGGCAACATCAAAGCCTGCATCGCCCCTCCTGCCAGGATCAGGAGGGTCGGCTGAGGAAAGACGACATAGATCGACCAGGAAAGTGTCGGAAAAATGACACACATGGCCGTGATCCAGCGTTGTCGCCCCTCGGCCGAGCGGGGAGCAATCGAGAGGACTCCCAGGGCGTCCGAGGCAATCCGCGCGTAGCCGGCATTGGCGACGAAGAAGGTCGAGTAGAGGACGGCGAAGGCTCCAAAAAGGAACATCAACTTCGCCCAGCTTCCAAACACGGGCTCGTACATCACCCCGAGCGTTCGCACCATCTCCATGCCACTCGGCACCAGGCCGATCCGGCCCAGTATGGCCGCCCCCAGCAAATAGAACGCGACCGTGGCGAACGTGTACACCAACATCGAACACCACGCATCCCACTGCAAGACCTTCATCCATCCCCGAGCACGGTCACGCCACGCCGCCGATTCTTCGCGGGGCCCCGTGAAGCGGGCATACCCTTTTTCCTGGCACCAATAGGGATAGGCAAGCAGTTCATTGGCGCCGACCCCGATGATGCCGAACGTCGCCAGGGCAATCACCAGTGGAGACGTATTCGCCGGTATCTCATCCGGAGGAGGCAGTTGAAACCGGAGACCATTCGTTAGATCGGTCAGCCGAATGGCCCAGTCTTCATGAGCCTGCAAGGCGAACAGGTTGACGATGGTGACCAAAGTAAACGAGGCCACCAAGGTTGTGGCGAATGTTTGAATGAGGCCATATCGGCCCCGAGCCAGCAGGACGATGGTGGCCAGGGTGACGATTGCTGCCCAGATCTTGTCGTCCGAAGTGGCCTGACGCCAAAAAGAGGACCAAGCGGTCACCCACCCCCGAAAGGAACCGGCTCGGTCTTCGACTTCCGATTGCCGACTTGCCTCAAGTTCCATGTCCTCATCGCTCTCAACTCCACCATTCCTGGAAGAATCCGTGGATGGATCGCCGAGAGGACTGCCTCCCTCAAGTTCATCCACTGTGTCGCGCCATTGCCGGCGCTGGAGGTGGAGATGGTCGATCCGTTCCTCGATTTCCCGCCGCGTCGCGGGGTCCGTGGATTCCGCAAGTCGCTGCCGAGCCAACTCGCTTTGGGCTTCGACGACCTGCAGATTGATCCGAGCATCCTGCAGTTCATTCGCCTGCCGACCCCGCTCGGTCAAAGGGAGACTAATGGCCAATGCTTGCCCCACTCCCCCCACAATGCCCCCAAGTTGGCCGAGACTGACGGCGAACATCACGGCCCAATACCACAATATCCAGTTGCCGCGAATCACTTTGCTTCCCGGGGTTCCGAGAAGACTTAGCTCGGCCACGGGACCCGGTACCTGATTCAAACCATCCATCGTCGTTTGACTCGAGGAAATCGTAAAACGACCGAACTCGATCTGCACGAAAACCTTGATGACACATCCCACGACGATCAGCCACAAGAGCCAAAACCCCGCCGTCGCACCGGTCAGTGTGGTTGCAATCAGCTCCCCGGATCCCACAATGGAACCGGCGATGATCATGCCGGGTCCCAGTCGTCCCAAGATGCCGATGACAGTGGACGGCGGTTTTTCGAAGGTCTGAACTTCGTGAGACTCGTTCGCGGAGATCTTCGTTGCTGTATCCGCTGATGCATCCGTTGGTGTGTTCGCGGAGGAGTTCCTGGAGCTATCCGAGTTCGATTGATTCATCGAGCCGTCCGCCCTGCTGAAGGAGAAGGAAATTCACTTCAAGCCGGCCGAGCGGCGTGGAAAGTGGTGCCACACGCGACTCGGCCTCCGGTGACCATCATAGGAGATTCGAGTCACGAGTTGGCTCGGGGGCCAGTGACTTCCCATCCAAGGTTTTCCAAAAGAGGGTTATCGGGGAATGTCAGTAGCGAAAGGGGGGCTGGGATGAATCATGATGTGAGTCAAGCGCTCTTGGGGACGAAAAAGGAAACCGGTTGTCCTGACTATCCGCTGCGCGGTCTGCTTGCGGGCATCGCCGCGCTCCTGTTCGCCATGCTCGCCCCGGCGTTTGCCGGGCTGCCGGCATGGGCGGCGGAAGATGCCCTGCCCGAGCAGGACCAGGCCGCTCGACAACCAAACCTGATCGTCATACTGACGGACGACCTGGGTTATGGCGACGTGCAATGTTACGGAGGGAAGATTTCGACTCCGCACATCGACCGGCTTGCCCAGGAGGGAATGAAATTCACGGACGCCCACTCCAGCTCGTCGGTCTGCACGCCCACTCGCTATGGACTGCTGACCGGGCGTTACAACTGGCGGTCCCGATTGAAACGCGGGGTCCTCGGAGGTCTCAGTCCGCGACTGATCGAGTCCGATCGTCTGACGCTCGGCTCGTTCCTACAACAACAGGGATACCACACCGCCTGCTTCGGGAAATGGCACTTGGGGATGGACTGGGTGGTCCATGAGGGGCGGGAGATTACCGAACTGAATATCGAACCCCGCGAACAGGTCTGGAACGTGGATTACGGGGAGCCGATCACCAATGGCCCCAATGAAGTGGGATTCGACGAGTTCTTTGGGATCAGCGGCTCGCTGGACATGGTGCCCTATACCTACATCGAGAATGATCGCGTGGTTGAGCTTCCGACCGAAGACCGCGACTTTCCGATGATGCTCGGTCGCAACGAACAGCAGCAGCGAACTCGCAAAGGTCCGACCGCTCCCGGTTTTGAAGTAGAGGATGTCCTTCCCACCTTGGTGCGGAAGTCGGTGGACCTGATCGCTCGACAAGCCGAATCGTCACGCGGTGGTCAGCCGTTTTTCCTATACCTTCCCCTGGCGTCACCCCACACGCCCATTATGCCGACCGAGCCCTGGCAAGGGAAAAGCCGCATGAATCCCTACGCGGACTTCGTCATGGAGACGGACGCCGCGGTGGGAGCGATTCTCGAGGCGCTCGAATACCATGAGTTGGCAGACAATACGCTGATCGTGGTCACCAGCGACAATGGTTGTTCTCCCCAGGCACAATTCGGTGAGTTGCATGAGGCGGGCCATCGGCCGAGCGGACCACTTCGAGGTCACAAGGCGGATCTGTTCGAAGGAGGACATCGAGTCCCGCTGGTGGCTCGCTGGCCGGGAAAAATTCCCGCCGGCACGGAAAGTGACCAGATCATCTGCCTCAACGACATCATGGCCACCATGGCCGACCTGCTTCAAGTTCCATTGCCCGCGGACGCCGGGGAGGACAGCATCAGCTTCTGGTCCGAACTACAAGGCCAAAGCGGACCAGGGCGAGATCACTTAGTCTCGCATTCGATCAATGGCTCATTCGCCATTCGGCAAGGACCATGGAAGTTGCTTCTCTGCCCCGATTCGGGTGGCTGGAGTGCTCCTCGCCCTGGACAGCCAGGCGTCGACGAACTTCCTCCCCAGCAACTGTACCGGTTGGATGAGGACTTGGGAGAGGAACTCAACTTGGCAGAGGAGTTTCCCGAGAAAGTCCAGCAACTCACGTCGCTGCTCGAGCGGATCCGGCAGTCGGGTGAGAGCCGATCACTGGCGGTTCCCCTGACGTCCTCCTCGACGGTGCAAGAGGAACCAGCTGAACAGACTCAAGTAGCCGAGCAGACTCGGGTAGGAAAAGAGACTCAAGTAGCTGAGCAGACTCGTAGCCCGCACGTAGTCTTCATTCTGGCTGATGATTTAGGTTGGTCGGATCTGGGATGTTACGGCGGAGAGATTGCCACGCCTCATCTGGATCAGTTGGCGAAGGAGGGCTTGCGCTATACCGACGTCTACAGCACTGCCCGCTGTTGGCCGTCGCGGGGGGCGCTGCTGACCGGCTACTATGCTCAGCAAATCCGCCGCGACACCGTGCCGGGTTTGCCGAGTGGTGGGCGAGGAGTCCGACCGGACTGGGCCCCATTGCTGCCGGTCCGTCTGAAGGAATTTGGCTACCGTTCGTACCATGTTGGCAAATGGCATGTGGATGGTCGACCGGTCGCTCAGGGTTTCGACCGTTCCTACTGGCTACAAGATCAGGGGCGCTTCTTCAATCCCCAGGTCCACTACCTGAACGACGAACCACTGGATCCCGTTCCCCCGGGAACCGACTACTACGGCACGATTGCCATCGCCGACCACGCCATCGATCAACTTCGAGAGCATGCGGAGAAGTTTCCCGACCAGCCATTCTTTCAGTACATCGCCTTCACGGCACCCCATTTTCCGCTCCATGCCCTCCCGGAAGACATCGACCGATATCGAGAGACGTATGTGCCGGGCTGGGATGTCATCCGGCAACAGCGGCACGAGCGGCAATTGAAAATGGGGTTGCTCACGGCAAGGCTCTCGCCGCTGGAGCAAGAGGTGGGCCCCCCCTACCATTTTCCGAACGCGCTGGAGCAGTTGGGGAAAGGGGAGGTAAACCGTCCGCTTCCCTGGGGAGACCTTCGCTCGGAACAGCAGGCATTTCAGGCCATGAAGATGTCATTGCACGCCGCGATGATCGATCGGATGGATCGCGAAATCGGACGGATTCTCGACCAACTGCGCCAGATGGGAGCCTACGACGACACGCTCCTGCTGTTTGCCTCGGACAATGGTGCGAGTGCCGAGATCATGGTTCGCGATGATGGTCATGATCCGCAAGCCGTACCGGGATCGGCCGCGACGTATCTTTGCCTGGGTCCCGGTTTTTCCAGTGCCGGGAATACTCCCTTTCGACGCCATAAGACTTGGGTGCACGAAGGGGGAATCGCCTCACCTTTTATTGTCCATTGGCCGCAGCGAATTCGATCGACGGGAGAAACGCGACGCGATCCTGGACATCTGATTGACTTCGTGCCGACAGTCATGGAACTGGTGGCAGGCCAACAGGCCGAATGGGCTCTGGATCCGCAGGCACCTCCCTTTCCCGGGCTGAGTCTCGTTCCGACGTTTGACCGAGATGACTCACTACCCGAACGTGAACTCTGGTGGCTCCATGAAGGGAATCGGGCCCTGCGACGGGGCGACTGGAAAGTCGTCGCCGCCAACGAGGAACCATGGGAATTGTACAATCTGCGGCAGGATCGAAGCGAATTGGAGAATTTGGCTGACCAGCATCCGGAGATTCGGGATCAGCTCAGCCAGCTTTGGGAAGAACGATGGCAAACCTGGATCAACGATGCGAAAAGGGATCTACCATGACGGTGCTGGTTCGAAGCGGTAACTTTCCCTTGCTGGGGCGCGTATTTCCCTTCCAGTCTTCCGCCGCGCGTCCCGCGGCGATATTGGTCGGGTTGGTGCTGGGATGTCTCATGTGCCTTCCGATCGCCGACTCTTGGGGCGAGGAGCGTCCCAACCTGATTTGGATCATGTCCGACGATTTGGGTTACGGCGAGGTTGGTTGCTATGGCCAGGAAGTCATTCAAACGCCCTATCTCGACCAAATGGCTCGCGAAGGCCTGCGCTTCACCCAGTTCTATGCGGGGGCCACGGTCTGCGCTCCGTCACGCAGCGTGGTGATGACCGGACAGCATCACGGACGGACTCGAGTTCGTGGGAATGCCGGACGTCAGAACCCGAGGGCCCAGGCCTTGCAGGATGGGGACATCACGGTCGCCAAGTCGCTCCAGGAGGCCGGCTATACGACGGCCCTGATCGGCAAATGGGGGCTCGGCGATGTCGGAGAAGCGGAAAGCGGGCTACCGAGACGCCAGGGTTTCGACTACTTCTTCGGCTACCTGAATCAGCACCACGCGCACAACCACTTTCCCGATTACCTCTGGCGAAATGAAGAGCGGATTCCCTTACCCAACGAGGTGACTCCCGTCGGGGAATTCGGCGGGGGCTATGCCACGGACGCCTTGATCTATGCCGACGATCTGATGACGGACGAAGCCTTGAAATTCGTGGCCAATCACCAGGATCAGCCCTTCTTCTTATATTGGAACATGGTCCTGCCGCACGCCAACAACGAACGGACTCGTGAGCTGCGCGACGGGGCACATGTCCCGGACTATGGTCCTTACGCCGGCGAAGATTGGCCTGATCCCGACAAGGGACACGCCGCCATGATCACTCGGCTCGACAGCTATGTCGGGAGGATGCTCCGGCAACTCGAGCAACTCGGTCTAGCGGAGCGGACGCTGGTGATCTTCACCAGTGACAATGGCCCCCACAATGAAAGCAATCACAATCTCGAACGCTTTCAACCATCAGGACCCTTGCGTGGCATCAAGCGGAGTTTGACCGAGGGGGGAATTCGAGTTCCCACGATTGCCTGGTGGCCTTCAAAGATTGAACCGGGACGAGAATCGGGCCATGTCGCCTACTTCGGGGATTGGTTCGCCACCGCCGCTGAACTTGCCTCGGCCGATCTTCCGGAGGGGCTCGATTCGATCAGCTTCGTTCCCACGCTTTTCGGGCGGTCCGATGAGCAGCGTGAGCACGAGTTTCTGTATTGGGAATTTCACGAACGAGGGTTCATCCACGCAGCCTTGTACCAGGGGCGCTGGAAGGGGATTCGACGCGTGGTCCCCGACGAGGCGCTGGAGCTGTACGACTTGCACGAGGATTTGGGGGAACAGAGGGATGTGGCCGAGAAGAATCCTGAAGTGGCGGAGACGTTGAGCAACTACTTAAAGACCGCTCGGTCCTCGTCCCAGTATTGGCCGATTCCCGAGCGGTAATGTTGCTAACGGGTGACCCCCGCCATTGGCCCATGGCTCTCTTTGCGGGAGCCTCAGTCCACGAGTTCCAGTGCCAGGGAATTGGTTCCCTTGGAGATTTCAGCGGTCAAGCCGCTGGTACTGGGGTCGTTGAATTTGGGAGGGACCAAAGCCGCTCCGACTCCCATGTAGGAATCTCCCATGGGGGCGAGCGTGCCTGGGTCATCGCCAGGGGAAGTGGCCGGGCTCGAATCCTGGCCTCCTGGCTTGTCGGCAAAGACGGCAATCTTGGCCGTGCCCACGGGGACTCCGTCCCCCGGATTGTGCGTGGTCACTTCGGTGATCTCGCCGTTCAAAATCGTGCCGTAGGCCGACCGAGCCCCCGGGACCTCGAAGATAATCCTTCCCTCCGGAATCGGCTCTCCTTGGTAGGTGACCGTTCCGGTTACCTTTCCCATGGGGCCTCCCCCCTTGCCGCATCCGAGGTTCACTGCACAGAGGGTGGTTACGAGAGCAAACGCGAGAAACCAACGCATGAATGTATCCTTAAGACGCTCACAAGGCAGCAACCCCCTCCGGAGCCAGTCTCCGGAGGGAACTTGTATCGGTTGCCACTCATATCTCGCTGCTGGTCACCTAGAAGGCGAACCCAACAACGTTTCCCTATTTCTTTGACGCGTACCCTGTCGCGAACATGAAGATTCGCCCGAGATTCATCGGGAGATGTATCGAGAGATTTTTCCAGTGACTCGGGTGGAGATTAGTCCGGAATGGAAACCACTTCGCCGCCGGCCCGAGAGCCCAAGGCACGGTAGGTGATACCGTCGATCGTTTCGCCCAGGAAGCGAACGGAACCATCACCCATGGCGAATTGCGCTCCTCCAGGATGAAAACTTCGGAAGGTGATTGATTCGTCCCAGCGAGGATTTCCCTGGGTCGGCCGGTTTTCGATCAGGGAGCGGTTCATGAAGTTAATGGGATGAGCGGTGGTCGCCCAGCTTTGGGTGCCGAAGTTCTGTGTGATGCAGAGGGCTCCGATCACTTCCCCCAGCATGATCGTGCTGCTCAGTCCATCCGTGACATCTCGGAATTTGGCTCCCCATCCCCAACGTCCCATCATGCCGCGCACGGGATTGGGAGTATTGCCCGCTTGGAAGCCGACGTTACCGAAGGAGGGACCAGCCCCGATCCCCGTGGCATTGTGATAGTCACCAATGCAGACGCCATAACCCGACTGTGAAATGTTCCAGGTCGGCGCGGCAAAGCCCTCTTGCTCCGTGATCAACTCGCTCAACGTATCCGAGGGGCAATTGAATTGAGGATAGAAGGCCCGAATAAATTCAAAATTATTCCCTTGCCAGGCCGCGATGCGAAAGTCCAGTTGGTCGAACACGTTTCCCTGCTCGATGAAGTTCAGAATTCGCGGCTGCCAGCCCCAGCGGTCCCTGTGGAAAGTTCCCATCGGGAGCCGGTTGTGGGTGTCGTGATAATTGTGGAGAGCGATGCCGATCTGCTTCATGTTGTTCTGGCAACTCATGCGTCGAGCGGCCTCGCGAGCCGCCTGGACCGCTGGAAGCAATAGGCTGACCAAGACACCAATGATGGCGATCACCACCAGCAGCTCGACCAATGTAAATCCCAATGTTTTTCTCTTGCTCATCGGCAATACCCTGAAGTAAGTCCCCTTGATCGACACAAGGGAGAAATA
>JBJHCD010000049.1:0-4514 GCA_050485845.1 Pirellulaceae bacterium
GTCTCGGGTGCTGGCGGGTGGGCACCCTACTTACTGGGGGCGGCCGGGGGGGGCGCCCCATGTGCGACACGGCGTCATTCTAGCACTTCGAGCTTCACATGCCACGACTCCTGAGCATGCCGTCCCTCTTGAGTAACTCGATTCCATTCCTCACCATGGGAAGGGTACCATATGAAACGGTACATGAATCGGAAATCCAGAACGCTTGGGATGATTTTTGCCTGGAAGGATACGCAGATGGTGAGAATGAGGGCAGCCGTAGTGGGAACCGTGCTGGGGGCGATTGCGGGAAGTCTCCTGCTGGGGCGGCCTTTCACGGCCACGGCGGAAGTGACGCGAATTGAGGTTCATGATCGCCGGGAATTTGCCGATGGAATGCCTTTCGGCTCGGTGGGACCCTATGAAGCGATCCGGGGGCGAATGCATATGGAAGTCGATCCCAAGCATCCGGCCAACCAGTCGATTGCGGACCTCGACCTGGCCCCCACGAATGCCCGAGGGTTGGTCGAGTTCTGGTCGGACTTCTTTCTCTTGAAGCCGGTTGATCCGTTGCGAGGGAATCGGCGTCTCCTGTACGACGTCAACAACCGGGGGAACATGTTGGCGTTGCAGGCGTTTAATCGGGGGGAGCGATCGAATGATCCTCGGAGTGCCGCGCATGCTGGTGACGGGTTCCTGCTACGTCAGGGCTACACGCTGCTGTGGTGCGGATGCAACGGTGACGTGGTGGATGACGGCACGGATCGGCTACTGGTGGGGCTTCCCGTTGCCATGTCGAACGGCGAGCCAGTGCGGGGCCAGGTCCACGTGGAGGTGTCGGTGGACGAGCCGGCGAAAAGCTGGACTTTCGGCTGGAGCCCCTGGGGTACGGCGGACGCCTACGGAACCGTTGACCTGAATGATCCCGACGCCACGCTGACCAAACGCCCCACCCGCAATGATGAGGCAACGGTGGTACCTCGAGACGAGTGGGAATTTGCCCGTGATGAAGATGGAGCGATTATTCCGGATGCTCGCAGCCTTTACGTGGAGGAAGGACTTGAACCTGGATGGTTGTACGATTTGGTCTTTACCAGTGAGGCGCCTCGAGTGGCGGGGCTCGGATTGGTTGCCATTCGAGACGCGGTTTCTCACTTTCGCTATGCGGCCAACAGTCCGGTCGCGGAGGCGATCGACTACGCCTATGTCTTTGGGATTTCGCAGTCGGGGCGAGTTATCAGCCAGTTCCTGTATGACGGATTGAATACGACTCCGCGGCGGCAGATCGTGTTCGATGGCGCCATGGCACATGTCGCCGGATCAGGACGAGGAATGTTCAATCATCGTTTCGGGCTGGCCACGCTGTACGGAACGCATCATCGCGACAATCTCGTGCCGACGGAATCGTTTCCCTTCACCACTGTTCCTCAGCGAGACCCCATCTCGGGCAGAGAGGGAGAGACGCTGGCAAAGGCTCGGGCGAATGACCATATTCCCAAGATGTTTTTCATCCAGAGTTCGACCGAGTACTGGTCTCGGGGGGCGTCCTTGTTGCACACCGACGTGGAGGGAAAGACCGACGTCGAACCCGACCCTCGCGTGCGGATCTACCTGACTTCCAGTTCGCAGCACCTGGGCGGAGGGCCGCATACGCGAGGGATCGGGCAACAACCTCGAAACGTCCTGGATGACCGTTCCCCTGTCTTCCGAGCCCTGCTCGTGGCGCTGGATCAATGGGTGGGTGAGCAGCGGGAGCCTCCTGTCAGCCGTTACCCGAAGCTGAGCGACGGAACGTTGGTCTCGGTGGACGAATTCCGCGACGCGTTTCCAGCCATTCCAGACGTCAACCTTCCCACCTCCTGCTATACGCCTCGACGACTAAACTTGGGACCGCGATGGGAGTCGGAGGGAATCGCCGACATCGTCCCGCCGGAGATTGGAGAGCCGTACCGGACTTTGGTACCCCAGGTTGATTCGGACGGCAACGAACTTGCGGGCATCCGGTTGCCGGACGTGGAGGTGCCGCTTGGGACATTTACCGGTTGGAACTTGCGAGCAGCCGAGTTCGGAGCTGAGACGATGCTGGCGGGGCTGGAAGGGAGTTACCTCCCCTTCGCCACGACAGCACGCGAGCGAGACGAGAATATCGATCCTCGTCGGTCGGTCCGGCAACGCTATCCCACTCGAGCCGACTATCTGAGTCAATACCTGGAGGCCACGATGGATCTGGTGTCGCAGCGGTTGTTGCTTCCGGAGGACGCGCTGCTCATGCTGCGAGATGCCTCCGAACGAGACTACTGGAGTGCTGAAGAGTAGGCCGCGCGACCTCTGCCAGAAACTCGGCGGTAGCACCAGCCATATCCGATCACAACGCCCAAGAAGAACCAGATGGCGGCAGTCGATGGCTCGGGGACCAGCGTCGGAGCAGGAACCGGACCTTCCGAAGGGAAGTCGCCCGGAATTTCGGGACCGGGGAGTGGAAAGTCCGGGATGTCGCCGAGGTCGGGAGGCCAATTGATCGGCGGCCACTCGGTTGGAGGAAAAGGGATCGGGAATTCCGAGTCGCCAGGCAATCCGGGGGTGAAGGACGAACCGCCGCCACCGCCACCTCCTCCGCCGAATCCGCCACCACCACCCATTCCACCTCGTCCACCTCGGCCCGGGGGGATATTTCCCATGGGAGGAGAGAACCCTCCACCCGCCGCGCCTGGGAAGGAGGACCCGAATCCACCCGTACCGGAACCGACGGGGCCGAGTTGCGGGAAGAGACTGGTCAGCAGTTGCCGATCCATGTCGTTCCAGCTCCCCATGGCTCCCGGATTGCCGAAGTCGGAATTCTGATTCAAGGACCAGGCAAATCCTCCCGCGAGGTCGCGCTCATCCCAATAGCCCGCCTCCAGGGCCTTGCTTCCGAGAGGACTGTCCGTGGAAACCAGTTCCACGATCTGGTCGGGAAATTCCCAAGTGCTGAAGACGACGAGGTTGGCCCGCCTGGTTTCCTCGTCCGCCTCGTCAACAACCGACACCCATGTCTCGGCAAGCTCTTTAATTTCCTGGGGTGTTTCGGAATGAAACTCGTCATTGAACTGCAGCGAGCCGTAATGGATCATCCAAATGGCCAATTGGAAAGCTGCCGCTTTATCCGAGTCCTGTAACGTCTCTTCCACGAAACTTGCCCAGAGGATCCGAATTCGATCCGCCTTCGCTTCTCCCAGACTCTTGGCGAGGTCTTCCGACGTGGCCTTGGGGGCAACCTCCAAGTCGATGACATCGACATGGTAGCGGTGATCGAGTTGGATTTGTTGGTCGTCCATGGGCCGAGGGAAATTCCCATTGGTCCCGACCGAGTAGAGTTCCTGATCGGGCTCCGAGTCTCTCTCCGACTCGCCCTCCCGAGGCAGCAAGACCTCCAGGGAGAACGCGACGACCTGGTTGTCGAATTGGAAGTAATGACGACGTACGCTTTCCTCGTCTCGGACCAAGTCCCACAGGTGTCCACTGTTTGCCGTGAGAGGTGTCCAGTGTTGGCCGTCAATGCTGACCTCACCCGGCCCGGTGTAATTGCCAGCCACGAATCCACGAGAGAGGATCGTGATTTCCCCCGGTTCGATGATCGGGTCCCGCGTTTGTGGAGCGCTCGTTCCGACGACTTCCTCGTGTAGGGGCCCCTGTTGCTGAGACGCTTGTTGCGGCGTCTCTCGGGGAGTCGTCGTGGCCTCCTCACCACACACGGTCTCCGGGAGGACGCCCCCAAGGAATCCCGTCATGATCAGCAAAAAGGAGTAATAGGCGAACGGCATGTTGGTCAACTTCTCGACTCACTCTCTGGTCGGAGGGCTTCCATTACCCTTTGGTCGGGAGCGAGTGAATCAATCCATTCCTCCCCACGTTCGGACTCTGGCGAGTTAACGCGAGAGGGAACGTGGGTCGCGCATCCGGTCGCGAACTCGTTCGTCGGGGGACTCGTCAACACAGGGAAAAATGCCATTTCCGCGCGGCGCACATCCACGGCCTACCACGCGAGTGGCCTTTAATCGACAGCGTGGCGACCAGAGATTTGTACTCACCGTCCCAAAGTACATGGAACGGACTTCGCCACGCTCGCTTCCAGCTTGGGAAGTGTCATTTCCTTCAGCCAGAACGCCACATCCGATACTAGTCGGAGAACGGAAATTGACTAGGGCACCGCCGGACGAAACGGGGTGACTTCCACTGATTTGCGGATTTCCGCAGGGTAACGGAAGTCTCTTCGGACGCAAACCACGAACCAAGGGTCGCCCTAGCTGGAAAGCGACTACCTGTTCGTGTGCGGCGTGATGTCGCGTGTTTGAGCGAGTAACGTAACGGGCTCGCCTGCGAGCCGATGTCCGGGAGTGGCTCGACGAATCGGCCTCAGGAGAATTTCGTGGCCTCGATAAGGTGCTACAGCCGTTCCCGCGCGGTACGATGGTGGACGGCCCTCGGGTGACGAAGTTTATGGTGGGTGACTTCGCGCGATCCGCGCGTTTCTGAATGGTCCCAGAGGATGATCATGT
>JBJHCD010000049.1:4524-13732 GCA_050485845.1 Pirellulaceae bacterium
GATCTTGTCCTGGTGGCAACAATTTCCCAGAACCTGTCTCGGCGTTGCCTGTTTAGGCGTGGGCTGTCTATTGGCAGGTGGCGTTGTATTGCCGAGTTCGTTGGCGATCGACGATCTGGAGGGGGAAACGGCGAAGGAGGCGGTGAGTGAATACGTGCAGGGGGTCAAGCCCGTACTGGCGCGAAAATGTCTCGGGTGCCACGGCGCGATTCGCCAGGAAGGGGGACTGCGACTGGATACCGTCGCCGCGATGCGGCGAGGGGGGGACAGCGGCGATGTTTTGAGTTTCGAGAACTCCTCCGACAGTTTGTTGCTGGAGCGTGTGACCGCCGATATGGATTCAGGAAGGATGCCTCCCGAGGGGGAACCGCTGACGGACGAACAGATCGATCGGATTCGGAATTGGCTTGACCTGGGGGCTGTCGGCCCTCGCGGCGAAGTCCCACAGGTTTCCCCTGAAGATCATTGGGCATTTCGTCCCGTTCGCTCGAATCGTCCCCTCTCGGATTCGGATCATGGCGCGACGTCGAGTCACCGGCATTCGAGTCTGCGCCATTCGAGTCTGCGGCATCCGGTGGATGCGTTTGTCGAGAGCCGGTTGTTGAAGGCGGGACTTCGCTTCTCTCCCCCCGCGGATGTCGCGACGTTGATTCGCCGGATGTTTCTCGACTTACATGGACTGCCACCGACCTGGGAGGAGCTGACATTTTGGAGCCAGAAATTGCAAGGCTCGGTAAAGTCCTCCGAGAGCGACGAAAACGGCGAGATTCATTTGGATGAAGCCCAAGCGGATCCGCGGGCTGTTCAGGGGCTGATCGAATACTTACTTGCCAGTCCGCGTTATGGTGAGCGGCAGGCCCAGTTCTGGTTGGACGTGATTCGGTATGCCGACACGCATGGCTTCGAGGTGAATACACCCCGCCCTCATGCCTGGCCTTATCGCGATTACGTCATTCGTTCAATGAACGAAGATAAACCGTACGACCAGTTTCTATTTGAACAGTTGGCGGGTGATACCGTGGGGGAGGACGCGGCCACGGGATTTCTGGTCGCGGCACCGGTGCTCCTCCCAGGGCAGATCGGCAAGGATGACGAGTCGATTCGGTTGGCCCGTCAGGACGCGCTGGATGAAATGATCATTGGGACCAGTGCGTCGCTCTTGGGACTGACCATCGGCTGTGCTCGCTGCCATGACCACAAATTCGATCCCATCTCACAGCGGGAGTACTACGAGTGGCAGGCCTTTTTTGCCGGGGTCGAATATGGTGACCGTCCACTTCGAGATGGTTCGGCCAAAGGGGATCGGCCGGAAGTCGAAGCCGATTCGACGACGGAATCCAGCGAAGAACCAATGCTGGTCTATGCGGGAATCTTTCGTGAACCGGACGAAACTTATCTGCTTGGCCGAGGCAATCCCGAACAACCACTAGCTCGAGTGGGACCGCGTGTTCCCCGCATCCTCGGCGATCTGGAACTTCCCTTGGACGCGTCGGAATCGAGTCGCCGAGTCGCTTTGGCGAGATGGATTGTTGATCACGAGAATCCTCTCACCGCTCGGGTGATGGTGAATCGAATCTGGCAGTCGCATTTTGGCAGGGGATTGGTCGAGACGGCCAGCGACTTCGGCCTCAACGGATCGGCCCCGACGCACGCCGAACTGCTCGACTGGCTGGCTGCGGAATTCGTTCGCCATTCCTGGTCGATCAAGCACATCCATCGCTTGATCATGACCTCGCACACCTATCAGCAGTCATCCCTCGCACATGAGTTGGGAATAGAGCGCGACGCGGACGTGAGCCTGTTATGGCGTTTCCCTTCGCGGCGTCTAGAGGGGGAAGCCATTCGCGACAGTCTGTTGCGGACGAGCGGCCAGTTGAATCTGACGATGGGGGGACCGGGGTTCGATTTCTTTACCAGCCGAGGTGGCTTGAGTGGATTTCCTCCGCTCGAGTCATTCGGCGAGAACGAACTGCGCCGCATGGTGTATGCACATAAGGTCCGCATGGAATCGGTTCCCATCTTTGGCGCCTTCGATTGTCCGGATGCCGGCCAGTCCGCACCCACTCGAAGTCGCTCCACGACTCCCATCCAGGCGCTGAACCTGTTTAACAGTCCATTTGTCAATGAACAGGCAATACATTTCGCCGAGCGAATTGAGCGCGACACTGGGGTCGATCTGGATCGCCAGGTGAAGGTGGCATTCCGTGAATCCCTGGGGCGAGACCCGACGACTTCCGAGCTGACTCGGTCCCGGGATGTCGTGCAGGCACATGGTCTCGGGACGCTGTGCCGCGTGTTGCTCAATACCAACGAGTTCTTATTTCTTCCTTGATCTGTCGGTGGAGTACTCGATGAACACGCCCTATCCGGCCGGTGCCGGCAGCTCGCCTGGCGAGTCCTTACTGCGCCGTCGAGATTTTTTGGATCGGATGGTGACCGGGCTCAGCTCGGTGGCCCTCACTTCTCTGCTGGCGGCGGATCACCTCTTGGCCGAGACCACGGAGTCGAGCGTACACGGTTCGCAACCGCACGCACTTGGGGGGAGACATTTTCCGGCTCGGGCCCAGCGAGTTTTGGTGATTTTTTGTGCTGGTGCTTGCAGTCAGTTGGAGACTTACGATTACAAGCCCGAGTTGATTCGGCGAGACGGTCAGGCGCTGGAGGGAGGGCCGGCGGTCACGTTTCAGGGGCCATCCGGTGATTTGGCGAGGCCCCAGTACAACTTTCGACCGCATGGCGAGTCGGGCAAAATGGTCTCGGACCTGATTCCGCATTTGGCGGAATTGGTGGATGACGTGGCGTTTGTCCACTCGCTAACCAGTAAGTCGAATACGCATGGTCCTGCCGAGAATTTCCTTTCGACAGGTTTCGTCCTGGATGGTTTTCCGAGCATGGGAGCGTGGACGACCTATGCGTTGGGGACCGAGAATCAGGAATTGCCGGCGTTCGTGGCGATCCCGGATCCACGTGGCGTGCCCCAGGCCAGCGCGAACAATTGGGGGCCTGGATTTCTACCGGCGGTTTTTCAGGGGACGCCGTTCAACAGCACGCAACCGATTCAGCATCTCGGCCCTCCCGAGTCGATTTCGAGCGAGGGGGACCGGGCGGCTCGACGGTTGTTGCAGGATCTGAACCAGGAGCATCTCGAGCGTCATCCGGGAGATGGTGAATTGGCGGCTCGAATTTCCAGCTATGAACTGGCGTCCCGCATGCAGTTATCGGTTCCGCGACTCACCGACCTCTCGGCCGAAACCAAGGCGACGCTGCGGATGTACGGAGCGGATTCACCGAATCCGACCAAGGCCGCGTTTGCGAAAAATTGTCTTCTCGCTCGACGGCTGTTGGAAAATGGCGTCCGGTTCGTGCAACTGTTTAATGGGGCGTATGCCAGCGCGGGGGCATTGAATTGGGATGGGCACGAAAAGCTGCGGGAACAGTACGACGTGCATGGCGAGATTCTGGATCAACCGGCCGCCGCCCTCTTTCGCGATCTAAAGCAACGCGGTCTGTTGGAGGATACGCTGGTCGTGTGGTGCACGGAATTCGGACGCATGCCGATGTTCCAGAAGGGGGCCGAGGGGCGAGATCATAATCCGGATGGATTCACGGCGTGGTTGGGTGGGGCCGGCGTCAAACCCGGAGTCAGTCATGGAGCGACCGATGAACTGGGATTCAAGGCCGTGGAGGACGTCCTCTCCGTCCACGACCTACACGCCACGATGCTCCATCTGCTGGGACTCGACCACACCAGACTCACCTACCGGCACAATGGAATCGAACGGCGACTGACCGACGTCCATGGTCATGTGATTCGGAACATCCTGGCATGATCATGTCATGGAAGTCGAGGAACCATTGCGGGCTCGTGGAGGTCCGTGGCGCGGCTCCGTTTCCCCGAATAGCAGGATACCCGAATACCCGAATACCCGAATGCTCCAAGAGGATCACTTCCAGCGATTCGCGAGTTCCTGGAGGACAAATTCATAGTCTTCGCCGTGACTGATGAAACGGAACTGCCGGCTGGATTCTCCCGCCACCTCGATCTGGATCTCCAGGTGGTCCGGTGGCATTCGATTGGGGAACCGGTCGGCCCACTCGATGAGAACCCAGGCTTCGTGGCTGAAGAGTTCGTCGATGCCGAGTTCCGACCATTCGTCCTCGTCCTTGACTCGATAGAGATCGAGGTGATAGATCGGTTGCTGGCCGACGTATTCCTGGCAAATGACGAAAGTCGGGCTGACAACATCATCACGGAGGACACCGGCAGCGACGGCCATCGCCTGGACGAAGCGGGTCTTGCCCGCTCCGAGTGTCCCATTGAGCGCCACGGCGGACTGCGGTGGTAGCCAAGCTGCCAAGAGCGCTCCCAGCCGCTCGGTTGCCTGTTCGTTGGCGGCTTGCACTTCCCAAAGATTCATCAGACTCTACTCCTCGGTTTTCTGAGTCATCACGCCATGCCGGTAACCGCGGGGTTCCAGTACCCTGCTCTTTCCCTGGGAATCGAGCAGGGAAAGTCCCGGTTTGTTCACGAAATAGCCTATTGGGGTCAGCCGCGTGGTCAAGAGGGAGGACTGCAAGACGTGATTTACACTCTCGGGCGGACAGGCCACCAACAGTTCGAAGTCCTCTCCATCGGACAATGCATGCTCCATCGGACTCCGACCGACTGGTTCCCGCCGCGCGAGTTCCACGGCGGCCGGGCTGATGGGAATCGCCGCTTCCTCCACCACCGCGCCGCACCCACTGGCTTCCGTCATCCGCCATAGATCGAGGGCCAAGCCATCGCTCAAGTCGCATGCCGCGTGCAACGGCGCCGCATCCCTTAAATGACGCGCCTCGCGAACTCGTGGCGTGAAACTAAGATGATGTCCCAGGATGCTCCCCCCCAGATCTCCCGTCACCAGGAGTCGATCTCCGGGAACAGCGCCTGCTCGGGTGAGTGCTTGACCCGATGGGCAGGCACCGGTGGCCGTGACACTAATGACCAGTGGGCCATTCCAGCAGTTGGTGTCTCCACCCGCAATCACCATGTCGAACTCCGCCGCCAGCGGAAACATGCCTGCCAGGATCTCTCGGGCGAGACTCGGCGCGGCATGCTGCGGGAGGGCGAGTGAGACGAAGGCTGCCACGGGTAGGGCTGCCATGGCCGCCAGGTCGCTGAGGTTGACTGCCAGTGCCTTGCGACCGATCTGTCTTGGGGAGTGTCGCGAGAGCTGGAAGTGAACACCGTCCATGAGCATGTCCGACGTCACCACGCACTGTTCGTCAGGAGCGAACTGCAGTAGGGCCGCGTCATCTCCGATCCCGAGAGGGACCCGCATGGATTGGCTGGACGGCGAGCCGCAACTCTGCCGGCGTAGCCAATCAATAAACTCCAATTCCATGGGATGAACCGCTGGACCGTGAAATGATGAGAGGTTTGTCGCCGCCGCCCCTATTCTAACCCCTCTCCTCCACACAGGCCAAATGGGCCGGCGGCCCTATTCTCCAAAGGCAACCCGGAGGTGCCCATACAGCGTCTCGTCCCCACGCAGAACGAAGAACTTGATCGGCTGAGTCTCCCGGAACTCGGCACTGCCGAGGATGTAGGCGACATTCTCCATGGAGACCGTTTCCCACTTGTGCAAGCCGACAAGGACATCCCCTCGGCGAACACCCCGCTGGGCAGCAGGTCCGTCCCCGCGAACGGCCGTGACTTGCAGGCCACCGCGATAACGAGACTCGTTTGTCGTGGTGAAGAGTCCGGACGGGGCGGGAGCCAGACGAACGCCGAGTACTCGCCAAGCCAAGTCCTGGGTGTTCAAGTCTTCCGATCGGGTTCCGGTCAGAGCTAGTTCGAGTTGGATTCGCTGCTGACTTCGTTCCACCTCGACCGTCAGTGCTTCTCCCGAGCGGACATCCAGGAGGGCTCGCTCCCAGTCCAGGCTACGTTCCACCTTCAAGTCACCGACCGACAACACGACGTCACCTGGCTCGAAACCTGCCCGAGCGGCGGGAGTTCCCGCGGCGACGCCTGTCACTTGAAACAGTGATCCATGGCTATCGATCAGCGTCTTGCCCGACAAACCGTGGGCCATGGGGCTGTGTTGAGCGATCAAGCGAGCGGCCACTTCCATCGCCTGATCGATGGGAAGCGCGAAGCCGATTCCTTGCGCGCCCACTCGGACAGCCACGTTGATCCCGATCATCTCGCCGTCGATGTTCAGCAGCGGCCCCCCCGAATTTCCCGGGTTGATGCTGGCGTCGGTCTGAATCAGGTCATGGTAATGCTGGTCGTCACTTACCTGAACCGACCGATGCAGGGCACTGATAATTCCCCGAGTCACGGTGTGCGTATAGCCGTAGGCATTCCCGACAGCAATGACTTCTTCACCCGGCATGAGATCGGCGGAAGTCCCCGTCGTGATTACCGGAAAGGGAGCATCTCCCTTGATTTTGATAACAGCCAAGTCCGTGGTCGGATCGTGGGCCACCAGCGTTGCCACCACGGTCCTTTGGTCAGCCATGGTCACCTTGATTTGTGTGACGCCATCGACCACATGGAAATTGGTCAAGACGTAACCCCGCTCATCAATAATGATGCCGGTTCCCATGCCGTTGACCTGCCGATTGGAATCAACGGTGGTCAAGTGCCGATTATCGCCGCGAACGGCTTTACGCCCATGGATGTTCACCACTGACGCCTTGGCTTGCTCCACCGCTCGAACCACGGCGGTCCGGCGGAGAGTCGATCCCCAGGAGGGTGCCGAAGCTTGAGCCATCAGGAGGCTGACCAGGGTGCCAACCACGGCTGGAAGCCAAACCGCTCCATGGAGGCGAACACGTAGTGTGTGGGGCATGTGCAGCTCGTCAACGTGTGTATTTGCGTGCCTGCGGCAGAGAAAGTGTTTGTGCTGTCCTGCCTCCCCGCGCTCAGGGCACGGCCAGCCAGTCCAACCGCAGATGGTCATCGGTTCGATGCATTCTGCTGCTTAAGGCCCGTCCAGTCCCCCCGCAAAAACTCCGTTACCCCACTTAATCAACTCGATCACCCCAATCCCTGGTAACTACCCCAACCTGACAAGGACGTCGGGTACGCCACCCCTCGCCGGTTGAGAGTGCCCTCGCCGGCTCAAAATCGAGCGAGGGAACATGTGACTGGGATGCGTTGGAGTTCTCTCTTTTTCGGCTCATCCATCCGAAAAATTGATAGTTTCCTCAAACGATACCCAAACCGAATTCTTGACGTCAATTTCCCCATTCCTCCATGGCCAGGAAAAAGTGCCACAATCATCCGTCGCTGGGAGGCGGAGCCGGCGGCGAGTTGGAGGGCGGGGAGGTTTGGCTGGTTGGGGGCTTTGCGGGTGGAACGAAGATCAGATTCAACGTTTGAAGAAGCAAAAACAGAAGCAGTGGGTAGACGGGCCAGAGGCGAATCCAGAGCGAAAGCGGTTGTCGAGCTTCCCTCGGCGCCCCCTCGCGAGTCACGTCCAACTCGGTGGCGTCTCGTGTCGCGGCCCGCTCGCGCTGGCGAGCGTATGGGAGTCGGACTCCCTCGATAATGGAGCCCACCACGAGGACGAAGAGAGTCAACATCAGGATCGAGCAGCTTCCGGCCGCCATCAGGCCCTTGAACGTCCCCTCTTCTGAGTGTTCTTCGTTGAACAGCTCAATGGTTCTCCCTCGACTGACTGCTCGTTCCACAGTCTCTGCCGCCTCCTGGGATCGGCATGCATCCATCCAGGTGAGCGGGTAAGCGCTGGACGGTGACGAGAGCGTTCCGAGCGGCGGCTCGGAGGAGACGACACGCTCTTCTGGAGACGCTGTTTTCGCGGACGGAGGCTTGTTCTCCTTCTGAGACAGGAGTCCGAGTAAGTGATCCAGCATGAATCGAGTCGGAGGGACTGCGGGAGCTCGATTCTCCGAAGGGGGGAGGGAGTCGCCGGTTGGCTCTTCCCAGACCCAGCCGCGCGTTTCGGGGGATTGTCGCAGAGACCGCTGACCCTGGGCCATGACGAGCGTCAGTCGAGCTAGGTAGGGTTGATCCGTTGTGGAGAGGGTCCAGCTACAGAGAGTCTTCTCGGGGGAGTCGAAATTGACCGTGAGGTGGAAGGGCCCCGTTCCGGCGGAAAATGCCTGGCCGAGTCCGCTGACTCGAGCAATGCCTCCGGACAGTTGCCGGATCAGGGCCGTGTCCCGATTCAGTTGATGTCTCAGCAAGGAGAGATCTCGGCCGGCCAACTGCCGCTCCATGATGACCTGTTCGAGTGGGCCCGAAAAAAAATCGCCCGAGTGGGATTGGAGCTGATCCATCAAGTCACGGAGGACTGGATCGCAGAAATCGAGATGATAGGGAATCAGAATCCCATTCACGTCACGGCGGATCATTTCCAGCTCGAAGCCGATGATCGATTCACAGGCGGGAACGGTGGCCAGCATGGGAAAGCCGGCTTGCGTCAGTTTCCTCAACTGTTCGGCTCGCTGCTCTCTGGCTTCGGGAGCGAGTTGGCTGTGGGCGGCAACGATCAGTGCGTGGGCCACCGACTCGTGGAGGAGCGCTTCCCAGTTGTCGCGCAGTTCCACGTTGGGAGCAAGTTCGCGGAGCCGAGTCAGGTATGGCTCGGGGATCTGATGAGCCACCACCAACTGGTGGTCGGGATATTTAGCCAATTCCGCCACCAGGGCGATGGTTTCGTCGTCGGCACCCAGGAGTGCGAGTTTCATGGCGGATTCGGCAATGGTTTCGGAGGGTGGCTGGGAGATGGCTGGGAGACGCGTGGAACCGATGCCCCACGCTCAGAGGCGACGGATGTGAAACCCGCCATCGACATGAATCTGATTTCCGGTGCAAAAGTCGAATTTGTCGTCCACCAGCGTGGCGACGACTCGAGCGACGTCGTCCGGTGTTCCCCAACGGCGGATGGGAGTCAGTCCGTTGGCAATGAGCTGGTCGTACTTGGCCTTCACCGGTTCGGTCATGTCGCTGGCGATGATTCCGGGACAGACCTCATAGACACGGAGGGGATATTCGGCAAGTCGGTCGGCGAAGAGGGACGTCATCATGCCCATGGCCGCTTTCGCCATGCAGTAGTCCGCTCGATTGGCCGAGACCGCATAGGCGGAGACCGAGGAGATATTGACGATGGTTCCCCGGGTAATGATCTGCTGCTCGAGCAACTCGATCATGGCTCGAGCCGCCTGCTGAGAGAGAAAGAAGGGGCCCTTGAGG
>JBJHCD010000050.1:0-13726 GCA_050485845.1 Pirellulaceae bacterium
CGAACCAGGCTGCGTCAAACTGGGGTCGCCCGCCGATATGAATGCGAAATGCCCCATCTCGGCTCATGAATTCAAGGCCGTGGTTCCACGTCGCTGTCATGCCCAGTGGATTGACCCAGTTCTCGTCCAGCGAAGTCGTTTCCGTCGGGGGCATTTCAAACGGTGTCATTTCCAAGGGCAAGAAATCGCTCGCCCCGTCGAATTCAGACGATGGAGGTGGCAAGATTGCCTCGGATGGCTCGGGAGAATGTTTCTCCGGCGAGTGGTTCGGCCGTTCATGCCGTTGCCAACTCAGAAGCTCCAGGAGACCTTGATTCTGCTGCTCCAGAGTTTCAACGCGCTGGCGGAGGTCCGTCCAAGAGTCTGCCGCTTCGGCTTTCATCGTGCAGGTCAAGACGCAGACGCACAGAATCCATCGCAATAATCTCATGGCGTAGTCTTGAATCAACGCGATCGGAAACGCGGGAGCCACTTTCTCAGAGAGTTGGAGATCCGTGGTTCGGTGAGTCATGTTGCTGAGAACGCAGGTTTCCCGCATTGCCCGGGGCTCCTCTCCGCAAGCCGCCTGAACATGCGCGGCGCCACTCAGGATCAAATCATTTGATCGTCAAAATTGATGGAAAGGATTAGCTGGATTGATTGGATTAGTCGGGTTGTCCGGATTGGCCGGACTGGGGTCGCTCTCAGGATTTTCAAAGGGTCCCTCCACGAAGACCAGCGACTGGTCTAGAATCCCGGCATGAACGCTGTCATTCGCTGCCGCAACTTGACGAAAACCTACCCCGGCCGTCCCCCCGTGGAAGCGGTGCGGGGGCTGGACTTGGAAGTCCATACCGGCGAATGTTTCGGGCTACTCGGACCGAATGGCGCCGGGAAGACGACGACCATTGAGATCCTCGAAGGCCTGTTGCAGGCGACCTCGGGTGAGGTGGAAGTGCTCGGTCGCCGCTGGGGAAACCAGGACGAAGAGATCCGCCAACGGATCGGGATTTCTCTCCAGGAGACCCGATTAAGCGAAAAGTTGACGGTCCGGGAAACGATCACCTTGTTTCGTAGCTTCTATCGTCAGGGCTTCGCTCCCGATCAGGCCTTGGGCATGGTCTCGCTACAAGAGAAGGCCACGGCCCGCATCGGTAAACTGTCCGGAGGTCAGAAGCAGCGTCTGGCAATCGCCTGCGCGTTGGTCGGCAAGCCCGAACTGGTGTTTCTGGACGAGCCGACCACTGGTCTCGATCCCCAGTCGCGGCGCCAGCTCTGGGACATAATTCGCGACTTGCGCAGGCAAGGTCGCTCCATCCTGCTGACGACGCACTACATGGAAGAAGCCGAACGTCTGTGCGATCGCGTGGCGATTGTCGATCATGGCCAGGTCATTGCACTCGGATCTCCTGAATCGTTGATCGCGCAGCTTGGGGGAGATCAGGTGATCGAATTCTCGCTCGACAACGTCGAAGCCACGCCCTCTCCCGATCAATTCTCCGTACTTCCTGGAGTTCAGTCCGCGGCCATGGACGATCAAGCGATCGTGCTGCGTGTCACGCAGCTGCATCACGTCCTTCCTGCCGTTCTGGATCGCGTTCGTCAAACAGGCGGTTCGATGGCTCGGCTGACCACGCGTCATGCCAGTCTGGAGGATGTCTTCGTGCAACTGACCGGTAGGCACCTCCGTGACGAGGGGAGCAGCTGATGCGAAGACACTGGCAACCACTGGGACAACTTGTGCTCGCCCGGCTTCGCGAGTTCTATCGGGAACCGGAGGCAGTGTTTTGGGTGTATGGCTTTCCGATCCTGATGACGCTCGCGCTCGGCATCGCATTTCGCGAACAACCGGTGCAGACCTTTCGGGTGGAAGTGATCGGAGAAGCGGCCGAGAGCACGGCGGCCGAACTGGCGGGAGAACAATTTCAGGCCCGCGTCACCGAGGAATCCGATGCTCGGGAGCGATTGCGGGTCGGCAAGACGGAACTGGTCGTGACAGCCCATTCCACCCAGCAGTTCGAATACCTCTTCGTGCCAACTCGGGCCGAAAGCAAGCTGGCTCGAGATGAAGTCGATCAGGTACTTCAGCGGGCTGCCGGGCGCGAGGACGCGGCGCGAACCAGCTCGCGGGAACTCAACGAGCCTGGTGGGAGGTACATCGATTTTCTCATCCCTGGCCTGCTGGGAATGGGATTGATGGGGGGAGGTTTGTGGGGAGTCGGCTTCGTCACCGTCGACATGCGAATTCGCAAGCTGCTGAAGCGGTTTCTCGCCACGCCGATGCACAAGAGTGATTTTCTGGCCGCCTTGATCGTCAGTCGCTTGCTGTTCATGGTCCCCGAAGTGTTGGTGCTGCTGCTGTTCGCCTGGCTCGCATTCGGCGTTCAGATCGCCGGGAGCCTGCCGGTGGTCGTCTTTCTGATCGTGCTGGGAGCGGTCAGCTTTGCGGGACTGGGACTGTTGATTGCTTGTCGAGCGACCACGGTGGAAGCGGTCTCCGGACTGATGAACCTGGTCATGCTCCCGATGTGGATTCTCTCTGGGATATTCTTTGGACGCGAGCGATTTCCCGAAGTCATGCAGCCGCTGATTCGCGCGCTACCGCTGACGGCCTTGATTGACGCGCTGCGAAGCGTGATGCTGGAGGGGGCAACGCTCGTGTCTCAAGGTCGCGAAATCGTCACGCTCGCCCTGTGGGGAGTCGTCTCGTTTCTCGTTGCCCTGCGACTGTTTCGCTGGAACTAGCAGCTGGCTCCAGGTTCCCGTCCCGGGAAGATCTGGCAAGGCAAAGAGCGATGTTAACGCTGGAGCGGCGGCCGATTCGTTTGGTTATCATGACCCTAGGGATGCTCCGGCCCAGATAGGCGCCGCCCCAGTCATGAGGGCTCCAGTCATGAGGGCTCCAGTCATGAGGGCCCCAGTCAAGATGGCCCCGGTCAAGATCGGCCCAGTTATGATGGATCCTGGAGGGGAGGCGGGGCTGCAGCTCCTGGGGCCGTGATCCACCCTTCGACATGCCATTTCTCGCTCTGTCAGACAAAAGGTTGATTCCATGCCAACGAATCTCGCCCCATTTTGCTTTCGTGACGCGATGGTCGTTTTCTGCCTGCTGCTGACGGCATTCCTGCCGAATACCTCGAACGCTCAAAATGGAGAGGACAAGCTGGGTGGTGCCTCGGCGCCTCGCCCCTACACGGACCGCGAACCACCTCTCGAAGGTCAGTACAAGCGAATTCACCAGTATGCGATGAAGCGGATGGTCACCGGAGACAACGCGACTGCGTTGGAGTTCCTGGAGCGATTCCGGGAGAAGAATCCCGATGACGCCGAGACGCACTTTATGCTCGCCGTCGTTCGGGCGCGGATGGGTGACTTGCCGCAAGCCGAAACCCTGCTCGCCCGTGCCCTGTCGCTGGGGACTCCGCCGGGAAGGCTTCTGGCCGGTCCCAGGGAGATCCTTCAGCCACTTCGCGAGACATCGGTCTGGCAACAAGTTGCCAGGGATCTTCGGAGTGAGCCGATCCATGGTCCGATGTTGGGAAGCGTGTCCGATCGATCGGCACGCATCTGGGTTCGGACGAGCGACCAGGCGGAGGTCCGTATTCATCTCCGAAGAAAGGAGAATTCGGAAGGCCCAAAGGTCTTGGGGCCTTGGATGACCACGTCAGAAGCGGACTGGACCACCGTGATGGAACTGGATGGTCTGCAGCCGGCGACCGAGTACGAATACCAGATATCGCTGAATGGGGACGAGCCGCTTGGCCCATTTCAACTGGTGACTTTTCCAGCCGAGGGAGAACCGCTAGAGTTTCGCCTTGCATTCGGTGGCGGAGCGGGATGGGTTCCTCCGCATGAGCGGATGTGGGACACGATAGCTTCCTTTGGTCCGAAAGCCCTGCTGTTGTTGGGGGATAACATTTATAGCGACGATCCCGAGACGCCGGAGATTCAGAAGTACTCGTACTATCGCCGGCAATCGCGTCCTGAGTGGCGGCGAGTTGTCAGTCGTACTCCCGTCTTCACGATTTGGGATGATCATGACTTCGGCACGGATGATAGTTGGGGCGGACCATTGGTTGATGTTCCAGCCTGGAAACGCCCGGTCTGGGAAGTGTTTCGACAGAACTGGAATAATCCCGCCTACGGAGGTGGAGCAGATCAGCCCGGTTGCTGGTACGACTTCACGGTGGGGGACATTCACTTCATCATGCTGGATGGTCGCTACTACCGCACGGATGCTGGACGGTTTGGTGGTCCCGGCACCGAGCGTCCCAGCATGCTGGGTCCGGTGCAGTTGGCTTGGCTTCGCGAGCGGCTCGTCGAATCGACGGGAACGTTCAAAGTGCTTGTCTCTCCCGTCCCCTGGGACTTTCGAGCCAAGGCCGGCCGGGCGGGACTGGATACCTGGCGAGGCTATGCCGAGGAACGGGAGGAATTGTTCTCCTGGATCGATCAGCATCGGATCGAGGGAGTCGTCTTGATGTCGGCCGATCGGCATCGTTCGGATGCCTGGCGGATTGAACGCCCGGGGAGTTACGACCTGTTCGAATTTAACTCGAGTCGTCTGACTAATGAACATCTGCACGAGACCATGAACGAAGCGATTTTCTCCTATAATGCAAAACAGTCCTTCGGGCTCGTCTCGTTTAATACCATGGAGGAGGACCCCACGGTAACCTATGACGTGATCAGTATCGATGGCGAGAAACTGCATTCACTCACGGTTCGAAAAAGCCAGTTGACCTTCGAGTAGGCGAGCCGTTTTGCGCGGACCGCCCGAGTCGCCAGGCTCGTAAAGATCGCATCTCCCTCGGGGGACATATTATTCCCGCCTCGTCTCCTTCATTCCCATGAGAGTCTCCATGAATCTACTGAATCGGTTGATGTCTCCGAGGAGAGTGCTGCTTGTAGCGCTCGTCTGCCAATGGGCTGTTCCCGATTTTTTTGGGGAGTCGAAGGAAGGTCGTTCCGAGGACACCAGGGAGGCTGCGGAACAGCTCACTTTGGATTCGCTGTTTGAGGCGAAAGAGTTTGATGCCGAGTCGATTCCTCCTTGGGTCTGGAGCAAGCAGGGCCCGACCTATTATTCGCTGCAGCCTGCTGAGTCCGATGAGGATCAGGATGGAGAAAGCCAGGAGGACGAAGGCCAGGACGGAAAAGGCCGGGACGTGGTGAGTCACAACTTGATGACGGGTGACCGATCGGTGGTGGTAGCCGCGGAACAGTTGGTCCCCGAAGGAGAGAAGAAGCCGCTGGTCGTCAAGGCATTTGAGTTTTCACCGGACGAAACGAAGTTGCTGATCTACACCAACAGTCAACGAGTGTGGCGATATGAAACGCGTGGGGATTACTGGCTGCTGGACCTCGAATCAGGTTCGCTCAGGCAGCTCGGGGGAGACGCCGAGCCATCGACGCTGATGTTCGCCAAGTTTTCCCCCGACGGCCGACGGGTAGCCTATGTCCGGGACCATAACCTTTATGTGCAGGATGTGAATACGCTGGAGATCCAGCCGATTACCACCGATGGTTCGGAAACTCGGATCAATGGAACGTCCGATTGGGTCAACGAAGAGGAACTGGGTTTGCGAGATTGTTTTCGCTGGAGCCCGGATGGTCGGCGACTTCTCTTCTGGCAGTTCGACACCAGCGACGTGGGCCGATTTCATTTGATCAATAACACCGATGGACTCTATCCCGAGATCATCTCGTTCCCCTATCCCAAGGTTGGCGAGATGAACTCTTCCACTCGCCTCGGAGTGGCAAGTGCAACCGGAGGTGATATCCAGTGGCTGTCACTTCCCGGGGACCCGCGGGAACATTACCTTCCGCATGCCGAATGGACGCCGGATGGAGAACATCTGCTCGTCCAGCAATTCAACCGGCTTCAGAATGAGAATCGCCTGATGCGGGTCGAACTCGACTCCGGAGCGATCCAAGCGGTAATGACGGAAACCGATGATGCATGGCTGGACAACGACAATCCCGTTCGCTGGCTGGAGGAGGGAAAAAGCCTGCTTTGGTTGAGCGAACGTTCTGGTTGGCGACGGGCTTACCGAGTGTCATTGGACGGAGGGGAGCCCGAGCTGCTGACGCAGGCTGACATGGACGTGATCAGTATTGCGGCCGTCGATCAGGAGGACGGGTGGCTCTATTTCATGGCCTCTCCCGACAACGCCACGCAGCAGTAGCTGTACCGCTGTCGGCTGACCGGCGGGATACCCCAGCGGGTCTCTCCCCAGGATCAGCCCGGGTGGCATGTCTATAACGTGTCACCCGATGGGAAATCGGCCCTGCAGACCCATTCCTGTTTTGCTCTGCCTCCTCGAGTTTCCTGGGTAAGTCTTCCGGATCATGAGGAAATCCAATCCGTGACCGATAACCCGAGGCTTCGGGAAAGGCTCGCGGCCGTTGATCAACCCGAGGTGGAATTCTTCCAGGTGGATATCGGCGAGGGGATCTCGCTGGATGGCTGGTGTTTGAAGCCGCCTGAATTCGACGTGAACCAAAAGTACCCACTGTTGATTTACGTCTATGGTGAACCGTATGGCCAGACGGTTCGCGACATGTGGATGGGGCCGCGAGGACTATGGCACTGGATGATGGCTCAGAAGGGATGTGTCGTCGTCAGCATCGACAATCGAGGAACCAATGTGCCTCGGGGCCGAGCTTGGCGGAAGTCGGTGCATCGCCGGATCGGCATTGTGGCGCCGCGCGAGCAGGCGGCGGCACTCCAGGAGCTGCTGAAAAACCGGCCGTATATCGATTCGGAGCGGGTGGCGATTTGGGGCTGGAGCGGCGGTGGAAGCATGAGCTTGAACGCCATCTTCCGTTATCCGGAACTCTATCACACCGCCATGGCTGTCGCTCCGGTCCCCGACCAACTCCTGTATGACACGATCTATCAGGAGCGTTACATGGGGCTACCGGCGGACAACGAGGAGGGATATCGGGAAGGCTCACCCTTAACTCACGCTCACCGGCTTCGTGGAAACCTTCTGCTCATCCATGGAACGGGAGACGATAACTGCCACTATCAGGGAACGGAGCGATTGATCGATCGACTGGTTGCGCATGGAAAACACTTTACCGTCTTGCCGTATCCCAACCGGTCACACAGCGTCAATGAAAGGGAAAATACCGTTCGACACTTCTGGGGCTATCTGACTCGCTATCTGGAAGACAACCTGCTGGCAGAGTGAGACTGACGCATCGGCTCGCAGGCGAGCCCCGACTTCCCGTTTCAGCTTGACAAACCGGAATGTCCAGTTTGCCAAAAGGTCAATCTTGGGCTGTAGGATTACCGAGTCTGAATTGGAGTCGCGTCGAATGAGGATCGATCCGAATTGATCCAAAATTGATCCGGGGTTAATCCTGGATCGATCCGAATTGATCTAGGATTAATCTCGGATTGATAAGAGTCAGGGACCGGCTTTGAGAGCTTCCAGACGTGCCAATAGCCGCTCGGCAACTTCGGGATGCTGGTCCAGGAGATTGTGCTGTTCCCCCGGGTCGGCCTGTAAATCGAACAGCTGAAGTCGGGGAACGGGGACGTTGGCCAGCTTCCGATCGACGTGCAGGTTGTACGCCTGTTGGTTCGGCGAGACGATCAGCTTCCAATCGCGACCCTCCTCGAAAACGCGAAAGCCCAAGTGAGTCCCTTGATTGTTTTGCTGGACCAGATGATCGCGTCCCGTGGCTCCAGGGGTACCCAACAGGGCGTCCAAGACGTTGAAACTATCGATGCAGTCGCCCGGCGGAATGGTTTGTCCCGTCAGCGCGGCCAAACTATGGACCAGGTCGATCGTGCACACGATTTCCGACGAGACCCCCGGCTCAATTCTCCCTTTCCAGCTGGTGATGAAGGGCGTTCGCGTTCCTCCTTCATAGACGGAATACTTTCCTCCCGAAAAGGGCCCGGCCGCTCGATGGTCTCCCAGCTTCTCCAAAGCCTGATCCTGATAGCCGTCGTCCATCACGGGACCATTATCGCTGCAGAGGATGATCAGTGTGTTCTCGGTCAGTCCCAGCCGCTCGACATGGGCCATGATCTCTCCCACGCACCAATCGAGTTGCAGAATCGAGTCGCCTCGGTATCCAAGCTTCGACTGGCCCTGGAATCGTTCGTGCGGCATCCGAGGACCATGGATATCGTGTGAGGAGAAGTACAAGAAGAAGGGGCGATCTTGGTGAGCTTCCATGAACTCGACCGACTTCTCAATCCACTTGTCGGCCAGGTCCTCGTCACGAAAGCGGGCCGCATGACCTCCGGTGTAGAACCCGATGCGACTGATGCCATTGTGGATGGTCTGGTTGTGGCCATGCGACCAATCCATTCGCAGTGTATGACGGTGCGATTGCCCGGTCGGATGATCGTCGCTCGGCTTTTCATCTCCCACCCAAAGGGGATCGTTGGGGTCCAGGTTCAGCACGCGGTGATCCTGGACATAAACCTGCGGAACTCGGTCATTGGTGGTCGGGAGCAGAAAGCAGGTGTCGAACCCGATTTCCAGGGGCCCCGGCTTGAGGTCGCCATTCCAGTCCGGGCCGACTTTTCCGTCTGGTGCGTCGGCGGGGTCGCGTGGTCCCAGTCCCAAATGCCACTTGCCGACGACGGCGGTCGAGTAGCCCGCTTGTTTCAGGAGCGAGGCGATGGTGGGAGTTCCGGGCTGAATGATGGCTGGGCCATTCGGCGGGGCAATTCCCGTGCCCGGAGTACGAAAGGCGTAGTTGCCCGTTAAGAGGGAATACCGAGTCGGGGTGCAAGTGGAGGCCGAGCAATAGCCGCTGGTAAACCGCAATCCTGACGCCGCCAAGCGATCGATATGGGGGGTCTCGATCTCGGTGGCTCCATAGCAGGAAACGTCGCCATACCCCAGATCGTCGGCTAGAATCACGATGATATTGGGAGGTCGTTCGTTCGGCCGCGGCTGGTCTTCAGGTGGACCAGCCAGCAGGGGGCCAGCCAAGATGATGCCGGCCAAGATGACGCCGGCATACCCAAGCAACAGGGCGGCAGCACGTGGATTTCTCGCAAGCAGGCTTCTCATGGGACTTTGTCTTGACTTCGTCTTGGGGGAGGGCTGATGGAGTTTGGAGGGAAGTTTCGCGAAGCACGAGTTACTGATTTTACCTGGCCGAGAGGCGGCTATGGGAGATGAGCCGAGAGTCCGTCAAGGGGCTAGACTTCCCGAACCCCACTGCCGCCGGCTTGCCGAGATGGACACGCGATGAACGATACTTCTCTGAGCCTTCTGGAACGTGCTCGACAAAAAAGCGACGCCGATTCCTGGAATCGGCTTGTCGATCTCTATACCCCCCTTCTGAAGCGAATCTTGCTGGCCCATGGAGTTCCCGCAAGTGATGTCGACGACTTGTTGCAGGATGTCTTCATCACGCTCATCGACCAAATCGACACATTTGAACACTCCGGGCGTCCGGGAGCGTTCCGTTGCTGGCTGCGAGGTGTGTTGACCAATCGGGTGCGCCGTTATTGGCAGCGGGGGCGAGGTAGAGTGCTGAACGCGTCCGTGATACTGGAAGGGGACGAGTTCGACCACCTGGTGGCCGAGAATGACGACCTGACGCAGCTTTGGGGAAAAGAGCACAACCAATGGTTGACCGACCGTCTGATTGAGCTGGTCGAGCCGGAATTTCAGGTTTCGACCTGGCAAGCATTCTGGCGGCAAGTGATGGACGGAGCAAGAGCTCGCGAGGTGGCCGAGGAACTCGGCACTTCCGTGAATGCCGTTCTGATTTCCAAGTCCCGCGTGCTTCGGCGTCTCCGCCAAGAACTGGCGGGATTGCTTGACGAGTAAACTCATCGAGTAGACTCATTCTGCCGGGCTGCTCGACCGATTGCAACTTCGTCTCCTGCATGTGGGGGGGGGTGAGGTGCTGGGATGTACTGGGCCTGTCCATGCTCGGGAAAAAAACTTTACCAATTCGAGAAAGGATTCGGGGTGAGGGGTGCTTTGAAGGTGTCGGGGTGGCCAGATGCACTTCGGCAGATTTCATTACACCACGAGGAGATTGAGTGATGACGTTTCGGAATTGTTGGTTGTTCGCGGCCAGTACCCTGGGAGTAATCGGTTTGCTTTGGGCCGACTCCGCCTCGGCCGCCTTGGTGCAGGTCGGCGGCACTTACCGAGTTTCGGGGACAAATTTTCCCGTCAGTTTTGGACTGACCGATGTCCCCCTGGATGCCGCCACGCATTCGCTGGCGGGAGGACTACTCAGCGTCCAAGCGGAAATCATCGACGTGGATGTCAACTCGGAGTGGTTGGTGCTCACTTTTTTCACTCCGGATGGAAGTACCATGGCGAGCAATCTCAATTCCCCTTGGGACGTATTGATACGCGACATTCCGTTCACGGAACCGGCCAAATTCGGGGCGCTCTTCTATCAGTATACGATCGACGGAGTCGGACATCCGGATTCCGTGAATTGGATGGGCGGGGTCCTGTTTCCCGGTGCGGACAATAATCCCATCGATGCCGCCCTCGGCCCCGGTTTTGGAGGCATCTCTGACCCGCCCGGCGATCCATTCGACTTGGGGCTCTTCATCAATCCTTTTAATTTGATTAGCACGAGCGTCGAAGAAGGAGTAGACCCTGCGGAGTTCAACGGATTCCGCGCGGCATTCCTCGTAACCCGTGCCGATCCTATTTCGGCGGTGCCTGAGCCCTCGAGCGTGGCCATTTTTTCGATCATGGGGCTGGTGGGTCTGGTCGTGGGAGGCTACCGGCGACGCCGCTTTTTGCTGGCCATGGGTTAATTTGGCCATTTGTTTCACCCAGCGGAAGTCTTCGGTACCCGAGTCTCCTGTTGCTCAGTTTGTCTGGGGAGATCGCAACAATGGGCGAAGTTCAGTTGAAATGAGATGATGGATCGAGTTCAATGGCTTGGTGGCGGTGAGTAGCGTTATTGGTGCGGCTTGGCTTGTCATGCCCTTTAAGCTTGGAAACGCAACCGGAACCTCGGCCGGAGAACCAGTCCGAGAGTTTCGAGAGCCTGACGCTTGTGGCAGGTGGTTGCGTTTTCGGGTGGACCCGTTCCCTGGCGGTGGAACTCGGTGTGTCATGCGAGCCAGTGACGGAATTGGCCGTGGGGCGAGTAACATGCCGTGACGAAGCCAGAACGGGATCCTGTTTCGGAATTTGGGCATCCTTCGTCGGTCGAGCTGCGCGATTTCGGGCTCGGGCGACTCGACACCGATCGTTCCGAACGGATCGAGAGACACCTTCATGATTGCGAGGACTGCGCGCGGTTGCTGGAAACGCTCGACGACGGTGATGATACGCTGCTGGCTTTGGTCAGTTCGCGGATTGCCGCCGTCGGGCCGCCGCTGAGGGTACAACCGGGCTACGAGATTCTGGAGGAGCTTGGCCGAGGCGGCATGTCGGTTGTTTACCGAGCCAAGCAGTTGTTTCTGGATCGAGTTGTTGCCCTGAAGCGTATTCGAGCGGGGCTGGCCGCGGGGCCGAGTGACCTGATCCGCTTCCGGCGCGAGGCCAAGGCGGTATCCACGCTGGACCATCCGCACATCGTCCCCGTGTATGATGCCGGCGAACAGGATGGCGAAGTTTACTTGGCCATGGAGTATTTGGCAGGCGGCACGCTCGCGGAACGGTTGGCCAGGTCTCCCCTATCACCGATCGATGCGGCTCGAGTGATTCGCCAATTGGCGGGAGCTATCGCATTCGCCCATGACCGAGGAATCATCCATCGAGACATTAAGCCGTCGAACGTGCTGCTCGTTCAACGTCCTCGATCCGACGACGATTCCATTTCGGACTGCACGCCGAAGATTGCCGATTTTGGGCTGGCGAAATGGGATCAAGACGGTGGGCCGGCACCTTCTCTGGCGGGCATGGTGGCCGGGACGCCCAGCTATATGGCTCCCGAGCAGACTGCCGACGCGCATGGTGTCGGTCCCGCCGCCGATGTCTATGCCTTGGGGGCAACTCTATACGAGTGTCTGGTGGGCCGGCCACCGTTTCGAGGGCCCACGGTCCTGGAGACGCTCGAGCAAGTGAGGGAACAGGAACCGGTCCCCCCCTCTAAAATTTCGCCTCACTGTCCACGCGATGTGGAAACGATTTGCCTGAAATGCCTCGAGAAGCAACCAGCTCGCCGGTACGGCAGTCCCCTCGAACTCGCGGCGGATTTGGACCGACTGCTTCGTGGCGAGCCGATACGGGCTCGCCGGGCGTCGCCTTTCGAGCGAGCTTGGAAGTGGGCTCGGCGACGTCCCGTCACCGCCGCGCTTCTTGCCGCACTGATGAGCCTCTTGACTCTGGCATCCATGGGAGGCTGGTGGGTCAGTGGTGTGCTCCGCGTGGCGCTTCAAGAGCGAACCACGGCTCAACAACGAGCCGAACGGAATCTCGAGCATGCTCGCGATGCCTGGAACGGAAATTTATGGACGGTAAGCGAGCAGATACTGGCCGACGTGCCCGATACTCTGCAGTTACGCCAGGAGCTGTTGGAAACTGCGGTGAGACAATATGAGGAACTGTTTCGCTTGGATGGTGAGCGCGACCCGGCAACTCGCAATACGTACCACATGCTGTTGATGACATTGGCTCAGCTGTACGAGAGCCTGGAGCAACACCAAACCGCCGAACAGATATTTCAGCAGGCCGCGCGACTGGCGGAAGAGTTGCTGGTTGAGGTCCCGAACGATCATCGCTGGCAAGGGGCGACTGGCGACTTGTATTTGCATTACGGGCTTTTCTGCTACCGACGTCACCGATTTGAGGAGGCTGAGGGAGCATTGCTTCGAGCACGGCAGTTGCTTGAAGCGGTGTCGAGCGATTCGGCCGAACAGACGGGCTCGTTGGCTAGTCTTGCCCATGCACTCGGAATGCTGGCCAGTATCGCCATGAAGCAGGGTAAAGGGGGTGACGTCGCCGAGCTATTGTCGCGAGCAATCGAGCTGGCCGAGACGGTGAGTCAGCAGTCTGATCCGACGCTTGCGGAGCAACGCGTGGTGGCGACGGTCCTCCATAACGCCGCCCTGCTGACAATTTCGGAAAGTGAACGGCGGGATTACTTGCGGAGGGCCACTGACATCTTGCGACAGGTCGTGGCGACTCGGCCGGCATCGCGGAACGATCGGGCTTCTCTGGCGAATTCCTTGGTCTCCCAAGGGACAGATTTGGCCGCAACGGAGCCGGAGGAGGGAGTTCGGCAGCTTCAGGAGGCTCGACTTCTCTATGATGAGCTGGCAAGCCAATATCCTCAGGAGGGGAAGTGGCGGACCGAGCAGGCACGCAGTGATTATCAATTGGCCACACTTTACGGACAGATGGGCCGATTGGATGAAGCGAAGGAGTTGATCGTTTCCTGTATCGCATCCTGGAAATCCTTTCTGGAGGAGCATCCCACGGATGAATTCGCTCGTCTTTCCTTGTTGGAATCACGCAATCAAGCTGGTCTGTTGCATGCGCTCGCTCGGGAGATGAACTTGGCGGAGCAGCATTACCGAGACGCGGTTTCGTCGTTGGATTCCTGGAGGACGGAGCATGGCGAATCGCGGCGGGCGACGCAGGCCTCGGCCGCTTCGGCGACGAATTTGGCGGAGCTGCTCCGCCAGCAGGGCCGGCTGGATGAAGCGTTGGAATTTGCCACTCAGGCCGTTCGATTGGTGGACGAACTGTTGCGAGATACACCAGATGATCCGACGACACGGTGGGCGGCCCTTCCGGCACATGGATCACTCGCCGTGGTATTGCAGGCATTGGGG
>JBJHCD010000051.1:0-13483 GCA_050485845.1 Pirellulaceae bacterium
CTTCCATTCCAGCACGTTGGCAGTAGTAGTGGCACATGGCCACCGCCAGGGCGTCGGCCACGTCCGGGGGATCGGGTGGAGCGGCCAAGCGAAACTCCTGGCAAATCGCCGCCTGCACTTGGCCCTTGGGGGCTCGACCACTCCCGGTCAGCATTTTCTTCACACGAGTCGCCGCATAGTGCCGAATCTCCGCCCCGGACTGCTGGGCCGCCAAGCAAATGACTCCTCGAGCATGCCCCATCAAAATGGCAGTTCGAGGACGCTCATAGTGGGAATACAACTCCTCCAGTGCCACCCAATTCGGCTGGTAGGTGGAAGCGACTTCCGTAATGCCTTGATAGATTTCGGCGAGTCGCGCCTCCAAGCTCCGACGCCCTCCGCGTACAACGCCCGCTTCGAGGATTGCGAGCGAATTCGCTCGGATTTCCAGGACACCGTAACCGGTGATATTCAAGCCGGGATCGACGCCCAGAATCCGCTTCGGCCTGTTTGACTCATTTTCCATCCTGGTATCCTTCCCCCTGTTCGCCCCATCTCGGAACTCGATCCGGCAACTTACCCTGGCAACCTACCCCGCAACTCGATTCCGACTGTCATTTGCCATTCCAGGCCATCGGCTCGAGGCGAGCTTAGGCGCTAAGGTGTTTTCTCCGATGGGGCGAGCAGCACGACACACTCGGCCATCAAGGCTTCCTCCCGTCCGACCGGTCCCACCCGCTCACCTGTCTTTGCCTTGACTCCGATCCGATCTGGAGCAACTTCCAGCAGGCGGGCCAGGTGGTCACGAATGCGTGGCTTGTCGTCCTTGAGTTTGGGGCGTTGAGCGAAGATGATGCAGTCGAGGTTGACGAGCTGATAACCTTGCTTTCTCACGGCTCGATAGACGTCCAGAAGCATCTCGGTTGAATCACGCCCTTGGTTTTCCGGCGCGGTGTCGGGGAACCAGTCGCCAATGTCTCCCAGTCCGGCGGCTCCGAGCAAGGCGTCTGTCACCGCGTGCAGCAAGACGTCCGCGTCGCTGTGCCCGATCAGGTGGAGGTCACTGGGGATGTCGATTCCGCCCAGCCGCAAGGGACCTCCCGCGCCGACTCGATGCGTATCATGCCCCAAACCGATCCGTAGTCCATCGTACGTCATCGCTCCGTCCGCTCTTTCGCTCTCCGGGGCCCGAGCTGCAATTTACCGCACCCGCGCGGCAGTAGACTAGCGTACAGATCTGGGCAACGAGGCTGGGATTATAGCCCATGGACGCCGAGTCGACAACGCAGGGAGGGTTGCCCGCCGTAACTCGGCCCCGGGGACCCTGGGCGATCGGCCGGTGGCGACCTATAATCGGCCACCATGGCGACGATTGAAATACAGGGGATGTCCAAGTCCTATCGAGTCTACCAGAAGCAGGAGGGGCTGGCTGCCTCCTTGCGCGGGCTGTTTCGCCGCGAATACCGGGAAGTCCAGGCGCTGCGCGGGATCGACCTGCAGGTGGAGCAGGGGGAGTTCGTCGCCTTTCTCGGACCGAATGGGGCGGGAAAGACCACGACGCTCAAGTTGCTGTCCGGAGTCATCTATCCCAGCTCGGGGACCGCGACCGTCATGGGGCATGTCCCCTGGCACCGCGAGAACGCCTACCGCCGCCGCTTTGCCCTCGTGATGGGGCAGAAGAACCAGTTGTGGTGGGACCTTCCCGCTCAGGAATCATTCCGCCTGCATCAGCAGATCTATCGCATCGAGCCGGAAGCCTTCCAGCGGCATCTGGACGAACTGGCCGATATGCTCGACATCCGCCGCCTCCTCCGCCAACCGGTCCGGGAACTCTCGTTGGGCGAGCGGATGAAGATGGAATTGACGGCGGCGCTCCTGCACGCTCCGGAAGTCCTGTTCCTGGACGAACCGACCATCGGATTGGACGTGGTGGCCCAGCACAACATTCAGACCTTCCTGAAGTACTATCAAGATCAGCGGCGGATTACGATTCTGCTGACCAGCCAT
Organism: Pirellulaceae bacterium; assembly: GCA_050485845.1. Classification (GTDB taxonomy): domain Bacteria; phylum Planctomycetota; class Planctomycetia; order Pirellulales; family Pirellulaceae; genus JBJHCD01. The sequence continues at coordinate 1,987 of JBJHCD010000051.1, forward strand.
TACATGAAGGACGTGGCGGCCCTCTGTCGCCGAGCCGTAATTATTGCCCGAGGGAAAATTCAGTACGACGGCTCCCTGGCCGGAATCATTGATCGGTTCAGTGGTCACAAGGTGCTGACTCTGCAGTTCACGGAGGAGCAGTTCCTCGAATCGGAAACCTTGGGGAACTTGCAAAAATTTGGGGAGGTGCTGGACTTCCAAGCTCCCAAGGCGAGGCTGAGGGTGCCCCGCGGAGAGGTCGCTCGAACACTTGCCTCCCTCCTGGCAGCCTACTCGATTCAGGATGTCGCCGTGGAGGATCCCCCCTTGGAAGAAGTGATCGCTCAGCTTTTTTCCGAAGTCAATGTCGAGCGGGAGGCGGCATGTACGCCCGACTCCTGACCTCCTGGATCATCCTTCGCATCGCCCTGGAAGAACGGTTGGTGTATCGGGGGGACTTTGCGCTGGGAACCCTGATGCGGTTTCTCCCGATCATCACGCAGATTTTTCTCTGGCGAGCCGTCTTTGACGCCACCAGTTCGATGTCCAGTGGGGAGAGTTCCTCGGAGTCGGCATCCATTGTCGGGTATCGGTTCGAGGACATTGTCGCCTATTACCTGCTGACGATGGTCAGCCGAGCGTTCTCGAGCATGCCCGGACTGGCGTCGGGCATTGCCCTGCAGATTCGCAATGGGGAGATCAAGAAGTTCCTGGTCCAACCGGTCGACTTGCTCAGCTTTCTCATGCTAACTCGAGTCGCCCACAAGCTGGCCTACTATTCGGTCGCCCTGGGACCGTTTGCCCTGGTCTTTTTTCTCTGTCGAGGTTTCTTTGTAGACGGGTGGCCGGAAGCTCACGTCCTGTTGGCTTTCATCGCCGCGCTGCTGATGGGCTTTTTGCTCGGCTTTTTCCTGGAAGCCTGTATTGGCCTGATCGGCTTTTGGTTCCTGGAAGTCAGTTCGCTGCTGTTCGTCTATATGCTGCTGAATTTCTTCCTGTCGGGACACATGTTTCCGCTGGACATGCTCCCCGCTTGGGCGCGTCTGATCGTGGACGTGCTGCCGCTGAAATACCTCGCTTACTTTCCCGCGGCCGTGTTCCTGGGGAAGATCAGCGGCTGGGACCTGGCCGCCGGCCTGATCACGCAGGCCCTCTGGCTGCTGTTGTTCATTGTGCTCGCGCGATGGGCATTTCGTCGTGGTGTCCGTCGCTACAGCGGCTTCGGAGGCTAGCGCCCGGAAAGGAGCATTGCATGATCCAGCAGGGACCATCCTATCCACGTGTCTTCGCCACCTTTGCCCGGAACAGTCTGGTCCGTGACATGACCTTCCGCGCGAACTTCTTGATCGAGAGCATCTCATCGGTCTCCTGGGCCCTGATGAATGTCGGCTTCTACCAGATCGTCTTTCAACACACCTACTCCATCGGGCAGGATACCGGTTGGGGCCGTCACGAGTTCTTCGTCTTCCTGGCCACCACTTGGCTGATCAACAGCATCGTGCAAGCCTTCTTCATGCCGAATGCCGAGGAGTTCAGCGAGTTGATCCGGACGGGTAATCTGGACTTCGCCCTGCTCAAGCCGATCGACACGCAATTCCTGGTCTCCTTTCACAAGGTCGACTGGTCCTCGCTGGCCAATCTGGGAACGGGCGGCTTGCTGCTGGCCTTCAGCCTCTGGCACTTGGTTACTCGGCCGGAGAACCCGCTGCAACTGGCTCCGGTCATGCTGTTTCTCTACCCGTTTTATCTCCTCTGCGGCGTGGCGATCATGTACAGCCTGATGATCTCCCTGGCTGCCACCAGCATCTGGCTGGGACGCAATCAGACGCTGTACGATTTCTGGTTCTACATCACCAACTTTGCTCGATATCCGATGGAGATCTACCAGCGCGGCTGGGGGCGGCCACTCTGGGGAATCTTCACCTTCATTGTTCCCGTCCTGGTTGTGGTCAATGTCCCGGCCCGCCTACTCGCCCAACCCCTTCATCCCCGTGCCTGGTGGGAATGGCCGCTGGCGGGATTCGCCATCGTGGCCACGCTTGGGAGTCTGGCCGGTGCCCGCTGGGTTTTTCAGCGAGCCCTGGGAAGTTATCGCAGCGCCAGTAGCTAGTTCGGAATACGATCCACCATGACTTCAATCCCTCCCCGACTCCTCGACTATCTGCGGCTGGCCCGCCTCCCCAACGTCTTCACCGCCATCGCGGACATCTGGATGGGCTTCTTGGTAGTACAAGGGTCCTTCCATCCCCTGGGCCCCCTGGTCCTCTTGACGTTCGCCACCGCTGGTCTTTACACGGCGGGGATGGTCCTGAATGACGTATTCGATCTGAAGATCGACCGAGAGGAACGTCCGGAACGTCCCTTGCCATCGGGTCGCATCCCGATCGGAGTCGCTCGAAAATTGGGCTTCGCCCTGCTGGCCCTGGGCTGGACCTCCGCGGCCCTCGTCTCGCTCTGGCTTACCACCTGGCCGATCTCGGGCTCCCTAGAGCCCCCCCCCGAAACCGCGCCGACATGGGCCTGGGGACCGATCACGGCGGCCACTCTCTTGGCCGGCTGCATCGTTTCCTATAACGCCGGCATCAAGCGAACTTGGTGGGGCCCCATGAACATGGGGGCCTGCCGGACTCTGAACATCCTCCTGGGAATGTCGCTCGCCACCCCCACGGCCGACTCCTGGCTGGGAGGCTGGGGAATCGAGCACCTAACGATCGCCCTGGCTATCGGCGTGTACATCACGGGCGTTACCTGGTTTGCACGGGGCGAGGCAGGGACCAGTTCCCGAGTGGTACTGGCCTGGGGAACGATCTGGATGGGAGCCGGCTGGATCCTATTGGCCTCTCTCCCCCACCTTGTCCCGGCCGAAGTCCGCTTGACCCTCCAGCCACTCCACTGGCAACTGCTGCTGGTATTGCTGGGCGTCCCGGTCTTTCGCCGAGCGGCCGTGGCGTGGATCGATCCCTCGCCGGCACATGTCCAAGCTGGAGTCAAACAGTTCATCGTCTCCCTCATCGTGCTGGACGCCACGGTCGTCCTGCTTTTGGTCGATCCGATGCTCTCGATTATCGTGCTGGCATTGCTCGTCCCCATGCTCCTGCTCGGCCGCTGGGTCTATTCCACCTGAACCCGCCGACCCAACCGGACCCGTTTCCTCTGCATTTTGTTTCCATCCAATCGACTCATGGAACTTGGCTACAACACCAACGGGCTCCCCTTTCATGACCCGCTGGACGCGATCGAACTGCTGGCCGAAATCGGCTATGGGGCAATCGGTCTTACCATCGACCATGGGCTGCTCAGTCCCCGAACGAGTTCCTGGCGGCGCCAAGGAGAACAGCTGGCCGATTCCCTGGCTCGACACGGCTTTCGTTCCGTCATCGAAACGGGGGCCCGCTTTCTCCTGGACTATCGCGAGAAGCACGAGCCCACTCTGATGTCGGCTCGACCCGAGAAGCGACGAGACCGGGTGGCGTTCCTCTGCCACGCGATCGACGTGGCTCGTTTCCTGGGAAGCGACTCGGTCTCGCTCTGGTCGGGAATTCTTCGCGAGGAACTCTCCTTCGAATCCGGTTTGCAGCGACTCGGGGAAGGATTAAAACGAGTGCTGGACCACGCGGATCAACAGGAGGTAGTGCTGGCCTTTGAGCCCGAGCCGGGGATGTTCATCAGCACGATGGATCACTTCCAGAGACTCTGGGACCACATGCAAGCCCCTCAGTTGCGACTGACCCTCGATATCGGGCACCTGCAGTGCCAGGGTGAACTCCCCCTGGAGAATCATATTCGCCACTGGGGAGACCTGCTGGCGAATGTCCACTTGGAGGACATGCGGCAAGGTCACCATGAGCACCTGATGTTCGGGGAGGGGGAAATTGACTTCCCGCCCGTCCTGCGGGCATTGACCGAGCTGAATTACGCGGGGGGAGTTTATGTGGAGCTGAGTCGCCACGGACATGAAGGGCCCCAGGCGGCCCGCCGCGCGTTCGATTTTCTTCGTCCTTTTTTTCCATAGGTCTCGCAGATACCATGACGCAACCTGTTATTTTTCTCACCATTCCAGGACTTCGCCCCCAAGACCTATCGGAACTCGGCCCATTGGCCGAATGGAGCCGACAAGGGGAGCAGCGTCCCTTGATCGCCAGTTTTCCGGCCGTGACATGGCCCAGTCAGGCCACGATGCTGACCGGCGTTCCTCCTCGAGACCATGGGATCCTCTCCAATGGGATCTACTGGCGGGAGAAGCATGAAGCCGAGATGTGGACGGCATGGAACGAAGTGATTCAGGCGCCCCAAATCTGGGACCGGCTGAAAGCCGCCGACCGGGGCCTGACCTCCGCCGCCTGGTTTCCCATGCTCAGCAAGGGGAGCGGCGCCGACTATGTCTGCATGCCCGCCCCGATCCATAATCCGGATGGCTCCGAGTCGCTCTGGTGCTACACCAAACCGACGGAACTGTATGGCGACCTCCGCGACGCCCTGGGACACTTTCCCCTACAACACTTCTGGGGCCCCTTGGCCAATATCCGAGCCACCGATTGGATCGTGGATTCCGCCGTGGTCGCCGCGCAAAAATTCCAACCCGACTTTTTCTACATCTATCTCCCTCACCTCGACTACGCGGCGCAGAAAACCGGTCCCGACAGTCCCGAAGCCAAACAGGCGTTGACCGATCTGAATGCCACCTTGGTCCGCCTGCGGAATGACCTCACCGCCGCCTATGGCTCCAAGTCGCCGCTCTGGATGGCAGCCAGCGAATACGTGATCACGGAAGTCGATCACGTCACTTTCCCGAATCGACGACTGCGGGAAGCCGGCCTCTTGTCCGTCGAGAAGCGAGAGGATGGCGAGCATCTCGACTTTGCCGCCAGCCGAGCTTGGGCGATGGTCGATCACCAATACTCCCAAATCTTCCTCCAGGAGCCTTCCGCGGAATTAGCGGGCCAGGTGGCGGACCTTTTCCGAAACCAAGAGGGAATCGATGAAGTCCTGGTGGGAGACGAGCGAGCCCGTTATGGCTTGGACCACGAACGGGCCGGAGAGATCATCCTGATCTCGACCGCCAATAGCTGGCAGGCCTACTACTGGTGGCTCGACGACCAAGATGCCCCCGGCTACGCTCGGAAAGTCGACATCCACTCCAAGCCCGGTTACGACCCGGTGGAGCTGCACTTCGATCTGGCAACCAAGAGCATCCCATTGGACGCCACCTTGATTCGAGGGTCGCACGGAGCCCCCGTCCGCCAACCCTCGCAACAAGGAATTCTTATTGGTTCCGAGCCGAATTCGCTGGCCTTGAACTCGGAAGGCACCCCCGCCGGCACGAATTCACCACTTCGAGATCTCGACGTGGCCGAAATCGTGCTCGGCAAATTCGGGCTGGCCTGACAACGCGGGCGTCCGCTGGGGCTCAGTCGAGCTTCTTGATCTTGATATCCTTGAATTGAACGAGCATGGGGGGGCCGGCGTGGAGCTGTAGGGCGATAAGGCCCGACATGGCCCGCTTATCCTCCTCGTGATCGGTCACCTTGACGGTGACATGACCGTTCAAGATCTGCTTCAGTTCATTTCCCTTGGCAATGATCACATAGTCGTTCCAGTCCTCTTTTTGAATCGAAGCGACCACCTCCTCCTCGTCACAGGTCTTGCCGACAACCTCCTTGCTCCCATCGGCATTAATGACAACTTCCTGGCCGCGGAGGGCAAGAATCCCGCGCCCCCGCTCTTCGTACAGGATCCCGTTGTAACGGTCTCCCGACTCGAAATCGGCCTGATAACCTCCCACGACATAGTTTCCCAGATCCTTGCTCCGATACTGCACCCCCGAATTGCCCCCCTCGCCGGAGATTCGGTAGGAGAAACGAAGTTCAAAGTCGGAAAATTCCTTTTCATGGATCAGGAACGTGTTGCCCCGCGTCGGGTTTTCGGGAGTGGTCCGTCCAGTGATCAGTCCATCTTCCACGGACCAGAACTTCGAGTCTCCCGACCAACCTTCCAGCGTTCTGCCGTCAAAGAGGGAGACAAATTCCCCGCCGTCATCGGCGGATATGGGGTAGGGGGCCAAGAGAAACCAACCAAGGAGCACGAACAGCAGCGGGAGACGTTTCATGGAACCTCATCCTTCCTTCGCAAGCCGGCCAAGTGTCTACCGGCACTTCATGGGAAAACACAAAAAAACTCGACAAATCCCGAACGCGATGGGGATCGCCGCGGGATTCGCCGAGCTGTATCAGATCGCGGAACCGTGTTCAGGACCGCGGACTATTGTCGACTCTCTCCACCAAATCGGTACGTCTGGAACGCTCTCGGTTCGGGAGGACTAAAACGCACCGCCATCAGTGCCACGAGTTTCCGGCTGGGGAGGTGTTCGGCGTCGGAACCGCTCGGCATCTTCAATCTTGGGCGACCCCAGATTCCCGAACTTAACCGTATTCACTTCGGCCTTCCACCCCATGAGGCTGAGGAGGTCGCCGAGCTTCATGATTTCGACGCCATAGCGAGTGGCATCCTCCATAAGCTGCGAGAAGGCTCGCAACGCTTCCGGATTCTCCGTTTCGGTGGGACGGTCGCCGAGGACGAGATAACGAGTGCCGACGTCGAGCTTGCCGGTCAGTTTTCCGTCATCGTGCAATTCGGCATCGATGATTCCACCACTCATGGTGATCACGTTGCGGATCAGGTCCCGATCGGATTGCCGGTCCGAATTGATATCCATGAAGCCGGCGAGGGCAAAGCGGACCTTCATTCCCGGCCGCCAAGCGGGTGAATAAACCACGTCCCCGCGGACAATGGGATTGGAGAGCGTGTCTTCCACAATCCGGGCCTCGGACAGATGTTGGTCGATGACTCGGGTGACTTCAATTCGAGCTTTCCGGTCCGAGGGGTGGACGCCGCTAACGTCGTGGTCGTACACGCTGAAGGTCACTTGTTCACGCAAGCCATCAGCCAATCCCAAGTTGAGCCAAACGGTCCGCTGAGTCTGATTGACCGAGACGACGCGACCATCGGGTACATCGAATGTGTCCTGATGGATATCTTGAATCTTGAGGTTCAACAGGGTGATTCGGTTCTCCAATTCGGAGGCCCGCTGGGTGTAAGTCTGCTCCTGCCGTCGGGACGCCGCCTCGGCGTTGGCAACTCGTTGGTTCAATTCGTTGATCTTCGCGGCGGATTCCTGCGTCTGAGTCAGAAACTTTTGCCGTTCCTGCTCGAACGCCTGGCGAACGGCGGTCATGTCATCGGCCGCCTTCTTCTGTCCCGCCTCGGCCGTTTCAGCCCGCTGGCGCATTTCCGTCACCGTCTGCTCCCGCTCGGCCAGCACTCGGTTCACCTGCTCCTGAAGGTTGGCCAACTGCTCGTTCGTCGAGCGGACGACGTTCAGCAAGTTGGCGGTTACCGTGCTGTAGTTGCGGGCGGTGCTGGCCTCCATCCCCTCGCCGTAGACCTGCATGTCGCGGTCGAATTGCGTCTTGAGGGCCGTCATCTCCTCGTCCAGTTGCAGACCGGCGGCCTCGAGGGCCTGCAGAGTCGTCTCGCTCGCCCCAAGCATGTACTTCAGGTACTGCATCGCATTTGAGGCACTTCGCTGAGCCTGCTGGGCTCGCGAGAGTTCCTCGTTCTTGCTCTGTAATTGACTACTGTATTCGTTCGACGATCGCCATCCGAAGAAGGTCGTCGTCAACAGAATAACGATCAGCATGATGCAGACAATCAAGCCGATTTGAAGCCGTTGGCTCTCGCGTGCCATCGTGAATTCACTCCCAGGTTTCGCGGCCCCTCAGAATTGGCAGGACTCACCCGTTTTCGACCGTAAAAACGGACGAAGGGCCAGCACCTAACCCGAGTCTAACTGCGAGTTTGGGGAGTGTCAACAAAGTTTGCGAGCGGCCTGGCGAGGCCGCGGAAGGAGAGGGAGGCCGGAAGTCACAAGCCGCTAAGTTCCACGACTTCAAGACGTTAGCGACGCCATTCGCCGACGTCGTTCCCAGCGGACTTAAGCCTCCTCGAGTCCCCCGTCACTTTGGCACGAACAACGGGCTGCACCGGTTACGCCAATCACACGGCCCCGAACGCTGAGAACGGAACCCTGAGAACGGAACGCTGAACGCTGATCGCTGAAAACTTCTCCCCGCTACCGCGGCGCTGAAAGTCGCCCCAACAACTCGTCGGCCCAATACGCCAATTCCCAAGCGGCCACTCCCAACAGGGGGCCGAACACGAGTCCAAAGACTCCGGCCATGACGAATTGTCCGAAGGCGAGCCCCACGGAGGCGCCGATGGGGGGAGCGAGCGACAGTCCGAGCAGGGCGGCAGGGACAATCCCCCAGAGTGCCGCTCCCACCGCTCGTCCAGGCGAGCGGGCGATGGAACTTCCATGCCAGGCCATGACGAAACCGGTTCCGAGCCCCGTGACGGCTCCGGTCACCAGTCCACCCCAGAGGCGCTGGGCGGCCGTCGCCTCCCAACTGGCCAGCGCGAAGATCGCTCCCACGATGGCTCCCGCCACCGCCACCACTCCCGTGACCGCCAGTATCACCAACGTCGCATCGATTTTTTTTGCACTCATTGTCGCAGTCTCTGTATTCTCGAATCTCGTCGCGTGCGGATCGTATCGCCATCAGCTCCGACGGCCCCTCCTGGCCGATGGGAAACCGAAGGGGAGGGAAACCCGAAGGTGGGGCCGGCTTTGACGCCGAACCCTGGGACCAATATAACCGCGTCGTAGTGGGATGCCAGACGGTCGCGGCCAATCTGCCTCGGACCTCCGCCCCCCCGCTCCACGGAGTACGCTCCCGCCTTCGAACAACCAGATCGGTGGCCCGCGGGGTCGGAGATCGATGGTGCTCTAGCCGAAAGGAAATCCCGGTGCCCAAGAAACCGTGGGAACAGCAGCATTTCAGTTTTTCCGACTCCCCGCTTCAGCCAGAACGCTCCTCGCGCGAACCGGAACCGATCGAGGCTCCGGGCGCGGCCCCCGAGCCACCGAGTGTCGTGTCCGCGAATGACGTGCCACCGAGTGTCGAGCCCTCGAATGCCGAAGAGCAACGGGACTCCCAGCCGCTGCCGGTGGGCAATGACTTGCCGGCTCGAACATCCGAACTCGTGGCAGGGGAGGGAGGGGGGACAGAAGAAGCCGACTTCGGCATTGCGACAATTCCGGCAATCGAGCCGACCTCCGGGTCGCCCGAGGGACTTCCGGGCCCCGATTTCCTTGCCGGGAAGTCCGTGTGGGTGATCGACGCGCACAACCTGATCTATCAGGTCTTTCACGCCATGCCCGACATGACCAGTCCCTCCGGAAAGCCGGTCGGAGCGGTCCACGGGTTTGCTCGAGATATCCTCAATCTGCTGGAAAACCAAAACCCCGACTATCTGCTCTGCGCCTTCGATCACCCTGGCCCGACGTTTCGTCACTCCCTCTATCCGCAATACAAGGAGCGGCGCGAGAGCATGCCGGACGATTTGCGGACGCAGATCACCGACATTCGACGGTTGCTTTCCGCCATGGGCATTCCCCAGTTGTCCGTGGAGGGCTATGAAGCGGACGACTTGATGGCGACCGTGGCTCGGCAGACGCGGGAACAGGGGGGAACGTGTTATCTGGTGACTGGTGACAAGGATTGCTGGCAGTTGATCGGCAGCCAGGTGAAGTTGTTCAACATCCGCAAGGGCCAAGTGCTGGATGAGTCCGCCTTGGAGAGACAGTGGGGAATTCGCCCCGATCAAGTGGTCGACTTTCAGGCTCTGGTGGGCGACAAGGTGGATGACATTCCGGGCGTTCCCCTGATCGGCCCCAAGATCGCCAAGGAACTGCTGCTGAAATTCGACCACCTGCAAGGGATCTACGAGAATCTGGATGGCGTGGCGGGCAAGAAGCGTCGCGAAAATCTCGTCCAATACCGGGAATTGGCCTCCGTGAGTCGGGAGCTGGTTCGCCTGAATGACCAGGTCCCCTTTCCGATCGATTGGTCGCAGGCCCGAGTTTCGGCGTTCCCTCGCGAACCGGTCGTGGAACTCTGCCAGGAATTCGGCTTTCGGCGGCTTACCGAGCAATTGACCGGAGGAGTGGAACCGCAAGTCAGTACAGCAAGGAAAACGGTCCCGCATGCCGTTTCCACGCTCGAGGAACTGAAGCAGCTGACTCGAAATCTACGTGAAGCCGGGCAGTTTTCGATCCAATTGGAAACCACGGCCGCCAATCGACGCGAAGCGAAAGTCCTCTGCTGGGGTTTTAGTTTCCGCGACGCCGAGGCCTACACGGTATCGGTCAGCGAGGACGCCGAGGAGAGCAAGTTCGGCAAGTCCGACGAAGGCAGCAAGGACGAGCGGGACGATTCGGCACGGCGGGGACTGCCATTGGCGGAAGTGGTCGCGGAACTTCGCGAAGTACTCCAAGACCCGGCCATTGGAAAAGGGGGGCACGACATCAAGCGGGTTCTCGTCACCCTGCTCGGTCTGGACATCCACCTGCGGGGCCTCCGGTTCGACACGCTCGTGGCGGACTACTTGCTGTCACCGGGAGAACGGAACCACGACCTGGAGGACCTCGCTCAAAGGCAGTTGCAGTATTCCCTTCGAGCGATCCCCAAATTGGATTTCGACGGATCCGAGCGACGGGAGCGGTGTGCCGAGCGGGCTGACCTTCCGTTCCGATTGTATCCCGTCTTGGAGCAGCGACTGGCGGCCGAAGGCCTGGAGTCACTCTATCGCGATGTCGAGCTGCCGCTGACCGAGGTTCTGGCGGAGATGGAATTCGCGGGGATTCGCGTCGACGTGGCGGGCCTGCGGCAACTCTCGGAGCGTTTCACGGCCCGCCTTGGTCAATTGCAGACGGAAATCCTGGACCTGGCCGGCGAACCCTTCAACATCGATTCACCTCGACAGCTCGCCGAAATCCTGTTCCAAAAGCTCGGTTTACCGGTCGTGAAACGGACACCGAAGAATGAGCCGAGCACCGACGCCAGTGTCCTGGAAGAACTGGCCGCTCGTCACGCATTGCCGGCCAAAATCGTGGAGTATCGGCAATTGGCCAAGTTGAAAAGTACTTACGTCGATGCCCTGCCACTGCTTGTTCACCCGGAGACGGGCCGAGTGCACACGACCTTCAATCAAGACGTGGCCGCCACGGGGCGTCTGAGTTCTCGCGACCCCAACCTGCAGAACATTCCGATCCGCACGGAGGTCGGGCGAGAAATCCGGCGAGCCTTTCTGCCGGCCGAGGGGTGGCTCCTGATCACGGCCGATTACTCCCAGATCGAGCTACGAGTGCTGGCACACTTCTCTCAGGATGCGGCACTGCTGGAGGCCTTCCGCCAGGATGAGGATATTCATGCCCAGGTTGCCAGCCAGGTCTTCAAGGTTCCGCTGGCGGAAGTTCCATCCGATCTGCGGCGTCGAGCCAAGGCGGTCAATTTCGGGATTATCTATGGCCAGACCCCCTTCGGCCTTTCGAAAAACCTTGGCATCAGCAAGGAAGAGGCGACCGAGTTCATGGAGGCCTATTTTCGGACTTACCCCGGCG